>DRFF01000202.1 GCA_011050685.1 Aurantimonas coralicida | reverse complement strand
AGATGTGTATAAGAGACAGGCTTGAAGGTCCACTTGGTCTGGTCGGCATCGTCGACTTTCCATTCCGTGGCGAGGCCGGGCGTCAATGTCGACGGCTTGTCGGCGCTCGAAAGGTCCCAGTTGATCAGCGCATCGTAGACCGTATACCCCATGAACCGCATGCCTTCGCCGCCCTGGTCGGTCTGGCCTGTGGTCAGCGGGATATCGGATGCCGTCATGCCGATCCGGAGCGTTCCGGCCGCCACGGCCGAGGTGGTGAGCAGCGTGGTCGCCGCCATGGCAATGACCGCGGAGCGAAGCGTCTTGAGAAACATGAGCGTACCTTTGGTCTGCGAGAAACGGAAAGGCGACGTCGCCGCCCACTTCGCAGATGCAGCAAACGCCGTGCCAAACGGGGGACGTCCAGCGATGCGCGGAAATGGTAGCTCTCTCGTGCTTCTTACAATTCGGATTGATGCGATCCGCCGCATGCGCGCATGCCCTGCGCAGAAACGGTTTGGCGCTCCCTGGCGGACGCGCTTGTCCCGCTCACCCAAACCCCGTCGGATTTTCTTCGGCCGGTTAGCGGGGGAGTCCCAACGGCTCTGCTCGCACAATAGTCAAGCCTGATAAATAGGCAGTATGATCAACATGGAGACAGCCGACCGGCACGCCTCTGGCACTTTGCCTGGCGAACTGTTTGACTTGGGAAAGCGCCGAGCATAGCTTTCACCGGCGGGTCGCGCCTTCTTCAATCAGACGGCACGGCTCTCCGAAATGCGCGACCACGTCATGGCCGCCCTAGGCATGAGGCAGGTTTCGCCAGCACGGTTCGGTTCGGTGTCACGCGGGAATGGTTGCTGTTCATACATGGCCACAGGAGCCCTTGCGATAGATCCGCCGGCCATCCGAACGCTTGTGCCCACCGGCGCATATCAAGCCCTCGGCATCATGTTCCATCAAAAGCTGGAGGTTGTCGCTGCCGAGCAAGGAACACCACAGCCAGGGCCGTAAGCTCAAAAGGCGTCCCTCAATGCGATCGGCGACGAGGGGGATCGCTCCACTCTTTTGGCGACTTGTCAACCGGAGGTATCTTGGCGTGATCGAAGACTGAACGAAACCCTGCTCGGGTCATACTTTGCAGACCGGCACCGTTGCTCGCAAAGCTGAAAACCTCACGGATACCCCGGGCAACGGCGCTCACTCTTATGTGTCAGGACACCAAAACCCACACAGATCCGGCGATCCGATAAATCCAATGATCTCTTCAATCGACATTGCGAAACGCAACAGGTCGCGATCTTTCCCTTCCGCGACCATGATCTGCAGTCCGGTCGGTAGGCCGTCCTTTCCAAAGCCCGATGGCAGACTGATCCCGGCTAGTCCGAATTAGTTTCCGGGCTGGGTGTTGCGCGAGATGCCAACAGCGTGGCTCGCCGCCATCGACGCGTCGAGAAGTTCCTCGGCAGGAGGCGCCGAGATAGCGACGGTTGGCGACAGGAATGCATCAAAATCCTTTGCCAATTCCTGAAACCTTCCGATGCTTTCCTGACGTCGGCTCTCCAGCATGAAGTAGTCGCTGGCGAGGACGTCGAGGCCGGCAGCGGCTCGTCTGGCGACCAGGGGATCCATCAGATGCCGGTCACGCTCAAATCGCTCCCGCCCAAGCGTGCCGATGAGCGAAGCACCGAGAACCGGCGTGAAATAGGCTTCGCGTTCGCGAGCGCCGTCGATCTCAATGAGCTCGACGCTGGCACCGGCAAAGCGGAGCGCGGTTAGCACATCTTCGAAGCGCTCGCGAACTTCGTCGTCGAGATCGTCGAGATCGTCGAGATCGTCGAGATCGTCGAGGAAGTAGTCCTGCGGCACGCCGAACACCAGCTCGGCGATCGCTAGCGGACCGGGGGTGCGGCACGCCTCGTAGGCATCGACGATTAAGGCAGCATCCTTGGAGGAGCAGCTCGGCGAGCCGTTCCGCCGCGACGCGATGAAGAAGCCGGTCGTCGTCGCCGGCATCGACCCCAAACACATGCGCCCGCAGCGCGGCGTCTGATCCCAAAGCGTTCACGCAGACGCACAAGCGTCGCGCTCGATCATGGGTGAAGCATCGGATCTATCCGACAAGCAGAGGCAGAGTGTCAATCGGCATGCAAAATTTTGCATGCCGATTGACACACCGACGACGCCGTTGATCGGGAAACCGGCGAAATCTCCAAGACCTGATCCCCAAACCCGATCGACGACGCACGTAAGGGGCCCGATCGGACCCCTTCATGCGTCGTGCCTGCCATCGCCGTTGGCCTGGTTTTACTCCGCCTCTCTGGCCTGGATTTTCTCCGTCGTTGACACAAAAAAAGCAAAGGCTGAAAAGCAACTCGATCAGACATTCGAGGTTGGAAAAATACTTATCAGCGCCGCTCTCGATCCAATCTGCTCGTGCAACGGGCTTCGCTCGACCGCCATCGGAAAAAACGGGACTTTCTGTGGATGCACTCCGCCAGCCTCTGCCATCGCCCACTCCTATTTGAACAGTGCTTCAATATCGGCCATAGGCCGAAATAGCTTCATGGGCTGATCCTGAAGTGGCAAAAAACTCTCTCGCTCGTAAAATCTTCGGGCGTTCTCGTCTTTGGCATCAACGATGACCGCGAAAGAGGCGATTTCGCTCCGCGCTGCGCGATAGAGGGCATCTGCAAGGAGAAAGCGGCCATAGCCTTTTCCCTGCTGGCGTCGGTCAACGGCGAGACGACCGACAAGCGTCGCCGGGACCAGCGGGTATCGCGGCAACTTGCGCACAAGCTCTGCTGGCAGTTCCGTGAGGTCCACCGCAGTGGATGATAGCGTGTAGTATCCGCCGATCGTCTTGTCGGGCAGCACCAACACAAAACACGCCGCTATATGCTTTCTGACATCCTGACCGGCCTGAGTCCGAAAATATCGATCGAGCGTCTCTACCCCGCTGTCGAACCGAGATCGGTCATGCTGAGGTCCGAGCACCTCGACTCGCCATATTTCCTCGGAATCGCCATCCACGCGTCAGACACCGGTTCTCTGGCGATAGCGGCGCACGGTATCTCGCAGACGGTCGTTCACCGGCTGCGGGTTCATCAGCGCCTGCACGAAAGCCTGGCTGTCACGAAGCGACAGATCTAGGCGCTGATGCTCCTTGATCGCGCGGCGGGCGGCCTCCTCAACGCTCGTCAACACAAAGTCCGTCACCGTGCGGCCATGCAGCGCGGCAGCATGCTCTATCAGGCTCTTCTGGTCGGCCGTCACACGCGTCTCAAGACGCTCCCCACGGACCCGACCCCGAGTTGGTTTCATTACGGACTCAACCATCTTGATATCTCCTATACACCCAACGTACGGCCAATGGCCGGACTTTTCAAGGTTGAACGTCTATTCGACCCACGCACCCAGCACTCCTGACCACAGCTCACTCAACCCCCCCCTCCCCCGCTCCGCCCGACACAGAATCCGTACTGCCATTTGCCCGCAAACCCAGCTTTCTGGTTTTGCGGATGCGGCCCGAATGAGAGTGAGAGTGCGGACGGGTTTGCCGTGACGGGTTGAAAGCCGGAGGAGAGGCCCTCGGCGCCCGTCGCGGAGAACCGCGATGCCCAGAAACAAGCGCGACGCCGGCGCTAAGCGCGACCGGACCGACCTCTATGACGAAATCACCGACAGAATCATCGGCGAGTTGGAGGCGGGCCGCGTGCCCTGGGTCCAGCCCTGGGCGACGGCGGCCGCCAAGGCACCGCTCGCCATGCCGAACAATGCCGCGACCGGCCGGAGCTATTCCGGCATCAACGTGTTGATCCTCTGGGGCGCCGTCATTGAGCATGGCTTCCCCGGTCAAAGCTAGCTGACCTTTCGCCAGGCGCTGTCGCTCGGCGGCAATGTCCGCAAAGGCGAACGCGGCACCACCGTCGTCTATGCCGACCGCTTCGTGCCGGAGGACGAGAAGCGCCGTGTGCGCGAGACCGGCGAGAACGCCCAGGCGATCCCGTTCCTCAAGCGCTTCACCGTCTTCAACACCGCCCAGTGCGAGAACCTGCCCGAAGACGTCGCGACCGCCGCGCCGCCGGCGCCGGTCGGTCTGATGGAACCGCGCGTCGATGCGCTGATCGCGGCGACGGGGATCGACTTCCGCATCGGCGGCAACCGGGCCTTCTACGCGCACGCGCACGACTATGTGCAGGTGCCGCCGCCGCAGGCCTATTTCGAGCCCATAAACTGGCACCGAACGGCACTCCATGAGCTCGGGCATGCTTCAGGTCATTCTTCCCGGCTCGACCGCGACATGTCCGGCTCGTTCGGCTCCAAGAAGTACGCCTTCGAGGAGCTGATCGCCGAAATGAACGCGGCTTTCTGCTGCGCTTCGCTCGGCATCGTGCCCACGGTGCGGCACGCCGACTACATCGGCTCATGGCTGGAAGTCCTGAAGGAGGACAACCGCGCCATCGTCCGCGCCGCCTCCAAAGCTAGCAAGGCGGCCGATTTTCTGCTCGGGTTTCTGCCAACACGCGAACCGCACGACCCGGTCGATGCGGCGAATGTCGCCCGTGCGAATGTGTGACCGTGCAGTTCACCGACCTCAAAGGACCACTGCCCGATCCGGTCTCGAAAAGGTCGGGCCGACTGAGTATTCAAGGCCTGTATCCAACAGAGACCAGTCCGATGAATTCGCACTCTGCAACCCCGGCCGCATACGACCATTTCACGCCGTCGTTCTATGATCGGCTCCATGCCCGTTTTCTGCGACTGTCAGGCGGCGAGGGGCAAAGCGCCATCGAAGGGGCGGTCACCGCGTTGCTGCGACCGGGCCTGCGTACTCTCGACGCCGGATGCGGAACGGGCCGCCTTGCAAGGCGGCTCTTGGAGACGGAACCACAGCTCGACCTCACCCTGCTGGATTGCAGCCCCAAGCTGCTGCGCGCGTCCTGCGACCTTCCCGTCCGCCGTCTCTACGGCGACCTCACCAACCTCGCCCTGCCGGATCGGCACTTCGATCTGACGCTTGCGCTCTGGGTCATCGAGGCGAGCGGTGACCCGCTTCGCGCGATCCGTGAACTCCTCCGCATCACCCGGCCCCGCGGCCATGTCGGGCTATTGTTCTGTTCGCGGACCGAAACGAGTGACATGATCGACCGCATCGTGGAACGCGCGGTCATTCTCAAGGGCACGGGCCAATTCCTTCAGACCGACGCGGTCGTGGACGAACTCATCGCCAGCGGTGCCGATCAGATCCGACGGCTTGCATGCCGCGGCCCTGCAACGGCGCTCCTCGCCCGGACAGGAGCCTGACCATGACGCGGTCCGACCGTTTCCCTTCCCGACTGCGCAGCCTCTGGCAGGACAGCCGGGTCATTGCGAACACCCTTACGGGCATGGCGCTTGTCGCCTATATCCTCGGGTTTCGGGCGGCCTCCTTTCCATGGGCCGACGCCATCGGGGCAGCCACGGCCCATGTAATTCCCGGGGCGATCGCCTGCATCACGGCATGGCGTCTGCAATCCGGGGTTATCCACAAACGGCCGATCTGGCTGGCGCACGGTGTTCTGGCGATCGGAACCGGCCTCTTCTGGCTCGCGATGACGCTGGCGATCACCCTCATCGCCAAACCGGACATCATCGTCCATGTGGCCAAGGCAGCGTCGCCCGGAACGCTGCTGTCGGGCCTCTTCGTCTATACTGCGATCGCCTTCGTCTTTGCTCTTATCCGGTCACGCCAGCATGCCGCTGAAAGTGACGCCGCGCGGGCCAGGGCGGAACTCGCCGCCGTCCGCGCCCGCGTCGAGCCGCATTTTCTCTACAATACCCTTGAGACGATTGCGGGACTGGTCCGGCACCAGCCGAAAGCTGCGGAGACCGCGATCGGGCAGCTCGGCCGCCTGCTGCGCCGGGTGCTCGATGTCTCCGGACAGGAGGCCGGTGATCCTCTCATCGCATTGCAGGAGGAATTGACCCTTGTGCGCGACTATCTCGCGATTGAACAATTGCGCCTCGGCGACCGGTTGCAGGTCATCGAGAAGATCGACGCCGATACACACGATCTCGGGTTTCCCGTTTTCGGCCTGCAGGTGTTGGTCGAGAATGCGATCCTGCACGGCATCGCACCGAAACCGGACGGCGGAACCATTTCACTGACCGCGGCGCATCGAGACGGCCAGCTTGTTCTGACGGTGTCGGATGATGGCCTTGGCGCTGAAGAAGCCGCACTACTGCGTGGCGGCCTCGGTCTCAGTCTGCTGCGCACGCGGATTGAGACGCATTTTCCGGGTGCGACGACCTTCGATGTGGCGGCCTCCCCGGGCCGCGGCGTGTCAATCAGAATTGCCATACCGGCGGTGGAGGCGGAATGAGGATCGACGAAACCACGCTGCACTGTCTTGTTGCCGATGACGAACCGCATATCCGCGACGGAATCTGTTGCCTGGCGGAAGCGGCAGGACTGAAGGTCATCGCCAGCGCCGCCAACGGAACCGATGCGCTGCACCTGATCCTGCGGCATGAGCCCGCCATCGCGTTTCTCGATATCCGCATGCCGGGCCTCGACGGCTTGGAACTGGTGGGAAAGCTGTGCGCCATGGCCCGACCGCCGGTCGTTGTCTACGTCACCGCCCATGACGAGCACGCAATCGCGGCGTTCGAGCTTTCGGCCATCGACTATGTCATGAAACTCATCGAGACCAAGCGCTTCGGGATTGCCGTCGACCGCGCGAAGGCCATCGTGCAGGCATCGACGGCGCGCGACGCCCTGGATCGTCTGAACGGCGCGCTGGCATCAGAACGGCCCGAGCGCTTGACCCTGCGCAGCGGATCGAAGCTCGTCTCGGCCCGCCCCGCCGATATCCTGCGCTTCCAGGCTGTCGACGACTATGTCGAGGCCCATCTCGCGTCCTCGTCGCACGTGCTTTCGATCACGATGAATGCCATGGAGCAGACCCTTTCCCTCCCCTTTCTGCGGGTGCATCGCTCCCACATCGTGAATGTCGATCACATACGGGCCTGGTCTACCGGCGGCGGTCGCGCGTCGATCGAGATGAGTGACGGTGTCCTCGTGTCGGTTTCCCGTTCCCGCAAGGACCGGGTCCAGGACATCGTCGCACATCTGTGACGGTTGGGAACTTCGCCACTTGCGCACCGACGCATTCGGCTCGTGCTTTCCCAACGTTTTTCCACTTTTCCGACCGGGTCCACGCTTCGGCCAACGGTGCTCTTAGAGGGAGAGGAGTGAGGGGGTTTTCGTGATGGGTTGGAGGTCGAGAGAGAGGCTCCCGGCCGCCCGTCGCGGAGAAAACCGATGACCAACGTCAAGTCCAAGTCCAAGATCGCGCTCAGTGTGTCGCGCGACATTCCCTTCAACAAACTCATTCTCAGCCAAGCGAACGTCCGGCGCGTCAAGGCCGGCGTCGCGATCGAGGAACTCGCCGCAGACATTGCCCGGCGTACGCTCCTGCAGAGCCTGACTGTGCGGGCGGTGACCGGCGAAGACGGCAGCGAGACCGGCATGTTCGAGGTCCCCGCCGGTGGCCGTCGCTTCCGCGCGCTCGAACTGCTGGTGAAGCAGAAGCGGCTGAACAAGACCGCGCCGGTCCCTTGCGTGATCCGCACCGAAGGTCTCGCCGAGGAAGACAGTCTGGCCGAGAATATTCAGCGCGCGCCGCTGCATCCGCTCGACCAGTTCCGCGCCTTCCAGGCCATACGCGAGAAAGGCATGGGCGAGGAAGAGATCGCCGCCGCGTTCTTCGTCTCCGTCAATGTCGTCAAATAACGGCTGCGGCTCGCCGCCGTCAGTGAGACCCTACTCGACGTCTATGCCGAGGACGAGATGACGCTCGATCAATTGATGGCGTTCACGGTCAATCCCGACCATGAGCGGCAAGCTCAGGTCTGGGAAGCCATCAAAGATTCCTACAGCACGCAGCCCTACCAGATCCGCCGGATGCTCACCGAAGATGCGGTGCAGGCGTCGGACAAGCGCGCGCAGTTCATCGGGATCGACGCCTATGTCGAAGCTGGCGGGACCGTCATGCGCGATCTGTTCGAAAGCGATGATGGCGGCTGGCTCGAAAATATCGGTCTGGTCGACATGCTCGTCACCGAGAAGCTCAATGAGGAAGCCGAAGTTCTCCGGGCGGAAGGCTGGAAGTGGATCGAGGTCGGCCTCGATTTCCCTTACGGCCATACCTATGGATTGCGCCGCGTGTTCGGCGAGCAGGAACCGCTGACCGATGAGCAGGAGGACAGCCGAGAGGCACTGCAGGCCGAACTCGACAAACTCGAGGCCGAATATGCCGATGCGCCGGAATTGCCGGACGAGATCGACGCGCGGCTTGGCGAGATCGAGACCGCCATCGACGCGATCGACGACCGTCCGATGGTCTACGATGCCGAAGACGTGCCCCGCGCGGGCGCATTCCTGAGCGTCAGTCCGGGCGGCAATTTGCATGTCGAGCGCGGGTTCGTGCGCCCCGAGGACGAACTGCCTGTCGAGCCGGAAGCCGATGAGACGGAGACGTCTGGCACCGGTGAGACCGAAAGTGATGGGTCGCAATCCGCGAATCCCGCAAACGAACCGGAGGAGGATGAAGGTCTGAAGCCGATCCCCGACCGCCTGGAGAGGTGGCTCGGGAAAATTGGACAGCGTGCTGAGTGGATTGTCTGCCTGAAGGCGGCCAGGATGGCCGAGATCAGGAGAGACGATGAGCAAGAGACCCAGGCGGAACCACAGCCCTGCCTTCAAGGCCAAGGTCGCGCTCGC
>DRFF01000201.1 GCA_011050685.1 Aurantimonas coralicida | reverse complement strand
CGGCGACATCGTGATGATTGATAGTTCCTGCGTTCGCGTTCACCAGCATGGTGCCAACGCAAAAAAGGGGGCGTTGACGATCCTTGCATGGGACGTTCGCGTGGCGGCCTGACGACCAAGATCCATGCGCTGGTCTGACGGCAGGCCCGGCGGCTGACGCGCCAATGGCCGAGAAGCTTCTGCGTGACCTTCGGCCTGGTGCGACGCTTCTGGCTGATCGCGCATACGATACGAATGCCATCCGCAACTTCGCCAAAGAGCGGGAAGCCTGGGCCAACATCCCGCCGAAGGCTAATCGCAAGGAGACCTTCGCCTTCAGTCGCTGGGTCTATCGCCAGCGCAACCGCGTCGAACGGTTCTTCAATCGCATCAAACACATGCGCGGCCTCGCAACCCGATACGACCGAAGAGCCGACAATTATCTCGCCGCTCTCAAGCTCGTCGCAGTCCGCATCTGGATCGCTTCCAAATGAGTCCGCGTCCTAAGATTTGCCCCGGACCACTCGGTGGGGCCCGACCAGGATTCGGTTTGATCCGAGGATTCCGCGATCCCGTCCAAGTTCTGCCGCGCTTTCTCGCGGCGGAACCGCCCATCCGCAAGGCGCTCGGTGCGGAGCGGCTCTCGCACGAGAGCGAGAAGCGTCGTCGATGGCACGGCACAGGTCAGATGCGCAGACAACCCACTCGAACAGCGGCCATAATGCGTCTGCGCGGTCCGGGAGGACACGTGTCCCGCAAGGGCGGCGACGGCGACTGGCGTCAGAGTCTGCTTGGCGGTCGCGAGCGCCACGTGCCGTGTCGTATAGGGTGCGATCCGGCGGATCGATTGGATCTGGCAGACTCGTGCGATCCGCGAGGCGAGCCGCGACCGCGCCGAATGATCTGACGACGGACAATTGCCGTCTCAAAGTCAATGAGCGGTGACGCCCGCGCCGTTGCGGCAGGCTCGGTCGGATACGATCCAGCTACGCGACGCCAGCGCGCCTGCGGCGGACTAAGGCGCGAACCTCGTCATCGCTCATGGCGAACATGTAATGCACGTCCGCAACGGAGAAGCCGCAATCCAGAGCGAATTCAATGTCGCAGCGGGTGGGGTTCCCCAAGTCAGGGAAATTGGGACGTTTCCTTCGGGACCAGAAGCCCCGTCGATGAATTCGCTGTTCCGAGATCATGGGAATCTCCGAATATAGCTGTGGTCGGGCTTGGATGCGCCGCGCCGTCTGCTCAGGCATGTCGATGCGACGGCAAGCAGGGAACGCAGAAAATACGGCGTGATCGTGTTCGCGGCGGCGCGAGATCGTCGCCGAGATTGAGATGGCGTCTGCACCCCCGCCCACAACAAACTGACTCTGAGGACGTTTCAGAGTTTCTGCCGGGTTGCGAAGAAATTGGGGGCCCGAATAGTCGGCTCGCGCTGCACACCTGCTCCGCCAACAACCGGTCGTCATCCGGATGCGGACTCGCCGACCAAGGGGCTCTGTCGCAGCTTACTTGCAGCTCCGTGGGCCCGCAGCGACGACGGAAAGGGAATGAGAAGCCCGATGTAGCGGATTGCTGTGCCTCACCGGTGTGATCAAGCGGGTCTGGGTGCGCGCCACTGAAGGCGGAGCCCTAGCGGCGGAAGTCGACCTCTGCCCATGACGAGTTTCCATGGCACAAGCACAGGCGAAGGACGCCCGGATTAGCCCGCGCGAGATCAGCCTTTGCACGCCCGCCTGCACCGGAAGAAGTTCCCGATGTCCTCGTTGCTCAGATCGAACATGTACTGCACCTCGGTTACCGAGAAGCCGGCATCCAGAGCGCATTGAATGGACCGCCTCGTCGTCTCTCCAGTCGCTAGTGTGGCGCGATGGGGTGGTTCACCAAGGAACTCTCGGAGCTGATCTGGTGCATCCGTCATTGTGGAAATCTCCCAAGCCCGGCCCTGCCGAGCGACGCGGGGTCCTCTCGACTTCGAAGCAGTCTCATCGCTGCATTGGCCGTTTCGATCACGAAACGTGTCAAATGTGTTTCGACGGTGTTCGCTGCGGCGCGAGATCGTCGCCAGCGCTCAAGACCGGGATCCTCATCGTCCCGCAAGAATCTGACTTGACGACAGTTTCGGGTTTTCCACAGGGCTACCAAAATAGCGTGCGGACAAACCGTGCGCTCGCACTGCACACCTGCTCCGCCAGCATCCACATTAGGCTGGACCCCGCATCGCGGACCCTGCGATATTTCGGGCAGGCTTGCCGGCGGCGTTGGCTCGCAGGGACGATCACAAGCTGTCACCTGCCAAGAATTGATTCGACCGATCGCTCGCGTTCGGTCTGTCACATGAGCTCGTGAAGGCAGTTGCGGCGGGCGGTGTCCCTGAGCGCGCGGACGCGGTCACGCAGATCGACGCCGTTCGCGGCAATCCGGCGCGGATAGGCCAGTTTCGAAAGTGGAACAGCTTGTTCCCGCGTCAGATGCGGGGCTGGAGGGGCGGTGTCGGTGTCGGCGTCGTTGAGATCGGTCGGATCATAGACCGATTGCAGCTGCTGCTGATCCGCGTGCGCGATCACGGCACGGGTCTACCGCGTGACATGGCTGGCGCGATCGGGCAGCGTTTTCGAGCCAATCGGACAAGCCGGAAAGCGCCGGGCTCGGGCTGGCCATCGTGCGCGAGGTCGCGCTCAGCCACCGCGGTCGCGTGGTTGTTGAGCGCGACGCGGGCAGCTTCGCCATCGGGCTGACCCTGCCTCTGGAATACACCGTACAGGCTCGTGAGGCCTCGCGATGACGAGGATGTCATTTCCGCGGACGGATCGCGTCGGGCTGTTGCTGCTGGGCTTGCTTGCCGGAACATTGCGATAAGTCAGCCGGCCATCGGACCGCTCGTGCCGTCCGGCGCCGATCTGGCCCTCGACATCGTGTTCCATCAAAAGCTGGAGGACGGCTTCGCTCACGGCGCGCAGAAAATCTTCCTCGTCATGCTTCCGAAGAAGCTCAATCAGCGGCATGGTTGTATCGGTCATCGGGGTCTCCGTGTCGGTCAGGTTGAAGTCCGCAAACTCCGCCGTATCCGACCACCTCGATGGCCACCTTTTTCACAGCCAATCGGGGCGACGAATTTCCACCACTTCCTCGGACGCTACCGACGATTGCCGATCCGGCCATTACGGAAGCTGCACCGTCTCCTTGGGAAAGAGGTCTCACGCTCGGCGGCGAGACCGGCTATGCCGGACAGGTACGCGCCTGTCAGGCGCGAGTGTTCTCAGATCTCGACATAACTATCGAGCCGACGCCGCATTCGATCGTCGTCACGGGAGAGGTTATCGCTATCGAAACGCTCGCCAAGGACACGGTGGCCGTTACCATCCGGACAAAGGGGTCGATGGACATCCTGGCCGGACAATATTGTCGCTTGAAATTCAAGGGGTTTCCGGAACGCTCGTTCAGTCCGACCGCGAACCTGAAGACCGGCAGTTTCGAATCTGGCGTTTTGCGCTTCCACATCAAGCAGGTCGCGGACGGACGAGTAACGCCACATCTCGGCACCCGCATCGGCACCGGACATAAAGTGCGGATCGAAGGGCCCCTCGGCCATGCATTCCATCGGACGGATCGCGACAACCGGCTCGTCCTTGTCGGCACCGGAACCGGGTTTGCGCCGATCTGGGCCATCACTTCTGCCGCGTTATCCCAGAATCCTGATCGAAAGATTGCTCTTAGTTATGAGACCTGTGTGCGAGAGCGCTTGCAGAGCGGGAGCTTGCGTGATTCCATTCTCTTGTCGGAGCATGAGGAGGGGGCGATGGCGCGGCGGCGGATTGGGCAGGAAGAACTGAGGTTTGCAAAGAGCGGCGTACAGCGAACCGGCTCGCTGAACGAGATTG
>DRFF01000200.1 GCA_011050685.1 Aurantimonas coralicida | reverse complement strand
TCGATCTCGAAGATAGCCCTTGCGAATGTTTCCGCGAACTCCTTCCCGCATTGCGGCCGGACTATGCGGAGATTCTGCGACGGGTCGATTTGTCGAGCGAGCCCCGCGGAAAGGCCGTGGCGAATCTCGGCATTTCACCTGGAAATGCCAGGGTCCGGCTGCATCGAGCACGCCAAGCTTTGCGCGAAGCAATGCACGAATGCTGCGGCAGCTGTTGCGAACATGGTTTCAACAGTTGCACATGCGGCGACCGCCACCACTCGACCGGTGCGACAGAGATGAGCCAAGTCGCCTTTTCCTGACCGATTGGATCGCCTGCTTCGGCCATAATACCGCGACGAATGCCTCATCGCGGAGCTGTGTCCGCCGCTCGGTGCTTTGGGCCCGGTCGTTGAGGTGTCTGCACGTGGGGAAGCCCGGCGTCCGACGATTCGCGACTGTGTGTCATTTGGGCAAAAGAGGCCTCGGTGCCGACATGACTGCTGGTCTGTCGAAAGTGTTGTAACGCCGCGCATGGTGTTCCGTCTGTTGTGAACCAAGGCTAGCAAGAGACATCACGCGTCGACGCATTCGCCGTCGTTTCCTGCGTTTGCCGCAAGGGTCATTGGCATGGAAAAGAAGGTCGACACGATGGGTTATGCGCAAAATCCGCGACGTGAAGACGCCGCCTTGCGGGTCGAGGATTTTGACGCCGCGATCTTCGATCTCGACGGTGTGGTCACGCGGACAGCCCGCGTCCACGCTGCCGCCTGGAAGCGCCTGTTCGACGAGTATCTGAAGCGGCGAGCTGGAGCGACAGGAGCGCCGTTCCGCCCATTTCTCGATGACGATTACCGGCGCTATGTCGACGGCAAGCCGCGCTATGACGGGGTGGAGAGCTTTCTGCAATCGCGTGGCATCGCGCTTCCCCCTGGCGCGGCCACAGATCCGCCCGATCGTGAAACCATCGCCGGACTCGGCAACCGCAAGAATCAGTATTTTCATAAGAGTCTGGAGAAAGACGGCGTCGAAGTCTTCGAGAGCAGCGTGGCGCTGATCCGCGAGCTGCGCGCATGCGGCGTCAAGACGGCGCTCGTCTCGTCCAGCCGCAACGCTCGTGCCGTCCTCGCCGCCGCCGGGCTCACGGATCTCTTCGACGTCTGTGTGGACGGCACCGACGCACACCAGCTCGACCTGAAGGGAAAGCCGCGGCCCGACATCTTCCTCGCCGCCGCCAAGGCGCTCGGCGTTCCGCCGAAACGAGCCGCGGTTTTCGAGGATGCGATCAGCGGCGTTCAGGCCGGCCGCGCCGGCGACTTCGGCGTCGTCGTCGGCGTCGACCGCGCCGGTCAGGCGGCCGCGCTTCGCGAGGCTGGCGCCGATATTGTCGTGGCCGATCTCTTCGATCTGCATCTCCTCCCTATTGCGGCGATCACCTCGAAAGAGGGCGATGCACTTCCACGGATTCTCGATCGGCCGGACGATCTCGAGCAATTGCTCCACGGCCGGGTCGCGGTCGTGTTTCTCGACTATGACGGAACCCTCACACCCATTGTCGCCCGGCCGGACCTCGCGCTGCTTTCCGATGACATGCGGGCTGCGGTCAAAACCCTGGCCGATCTTTGCACGGTGGCGATCATCTCCGGCCGCGACCGGGCGGACGTCGAGCGGCTCGTCGGACTGGAGGAACTGATCTATGCTGGCAGTCACGGCCTGGATATTTCCGGACCAAGCGGTCTGACGGTCCAGCACGAGCAGGACGTTGTCTTCGCCCGTGCCGTCACCCGCGCCGCCGACAGTCTGCGACTGGCGCTCGCCCCCATCAAGGGCGCCCTCGTCGAACCCAAGCGGTTTGCCGTCGCCGTTCACTACCGTCAGGTCGCCGAGAGCGATCTGCCTTTGGTCGAGGCCGCCGTCGACCAGGCGCTCAAGGAGACGCCGGAGTTGCGCAAGGCCGACGGCAAGAAGGTCTTCGAATTGCGCCCTCGCCTTGACTGGGACAAGGGCAAGGCAGTGCTTTGGCTGCTGAAAGCTCTGGGGCTCGACCATCCCGAGGTGCTGCCGTTCTACCTCGGCGACGACACCACCGACGAGGACGCCTTCACCGCGCTCGCCGATCGCGGTGTCGGCATCGTAATCGGGCATCCTGCGCACAAGACGGCGGCCCGTTTCCGGCTGGATCAACCCGCCGACGTACAGCGGTTTCTGCGCAGCCTCGCGACCACATTGGAGGGTCAACACGATGGCCGATAGCCGCTGGACGCTCGTCTACGAGGGCTTCGAGCCGGCGCAGGAAGGTCTCCGCGAGGCGCTCTGTACGCTCGGCAACGGCTATTTCGCGACACGCGGCGCGGCGGACGAGAGCGCGGCCGACGATGTCCACTACCCCGGCACCTATCTTGCCGGCGGCTATAACCGCTTGTCCACCGACATCGCCGGCCGCATGGTCGAGAACGAGGACTGCGAGGCCAGGGCTGCAGCAAGCTGTTTCATCTCGCCTAAGAAAAACTGGAGAATCTAATCATGCGTGATGTTCAGACGATCGAGTTGAACGTCGATCCGGACGGCGCCTTGGTCACGCTTGAAGCGGCGGTCTGGTACGTGTGTTTCGTTCCCGGACTCGACAAGCAATGGTGGCATCCATTCGTTAACAAGCGACACAAGCATGTATTCGCGATGCGCCCTGCGGGCCCCGATGCGTGGACCCTTTTCGAGCCATGGTGGCATCGTCTGCTGATGGCCACGATCACCTCCGTGCAGGCTAAGAAGTTTCTCCTCTGGGGCGCGCGCGGTGACGTGCTGATGGTGCGTGAGTCCATCCCCGGGCGTGGCAGCCAGATTCGCGGCTGGATGAACTGCGCGGGACTCGCCTCCTATCTCCTCGGGCGCCCCTACTGGGTGTGGTCGCCGCATGGGCTGTACAAGCTGCTCCTGCGCGAACCGCATGTCTGCAGAGTGGATGTTTCGGCGCTCCTCGCATTCGACGCCGCCATGCTCGAAGCGGGATCGCCGCACATCGCGGTTTGCGGAATGTGTATGCCGGGCGCGCCCCAGCAGCCCGGGGTGGCTAAACCATTCTGCATGCATTGCGGCCGAGACCTGTGAGTCACTCTCTTTACGGAGGATGGAGGAACGTCAGCGCAGCAAGGACGAGCCCCCGAGATCATCTACCAGAGCCCGATGACCCATTGCGCACCGAGAACGGCCTCCCAGACCGCCACCAACATGACCGTTAGCACGATGACAGCAGCCAACAACGCCATCGAGAGCAGCAGCCCGTCCTCCTCAAGGTAGGCGAGAGAGATCAGGGCAATCACTACGGCCGGGGCGACATTGCCCAGAGGGATCGGCGCGGCCACCAAGACGACGCTCAACATCATAACAACTGCGCCGACAATCCGCTTGGTCGCTTCGAACGGCGTGTGCCAGCGCGGATGGACCATTTTTTCTATATATCTCAGCACTGGCACGGCTCGGCGCACCACAGCGGCGAGGTGTCGCGTAGACAAGGGGCGGTCGGTGATGCGGCGCGGAAAGACCGGGGCAGACCGGCCCGCGATCATCTGGAACGAGGGGATCATGAGCAGCAGGCCGGCTACGAATGAGACACCCGGTGCAAGCGCGAACAACGCGAGCACGAGCATGAGCATGCCGTAGGAGCGCTTGCGCAGACTCGCAACCAGCCAACCCAGCGTGAAGTGGTCGGCCGGTGCCTCGTCCTGCAGCCGCTTGAGCACAACGGAAGTGTGCACATGGACTCCCGGGTCGGGGGACGACATTGGCTTCACCGGAAATCCTGATGCGAACTTTGTTCGAGCATATGGGGTTGGCCAAGCTTCCGACTTGCCTGGCGAGCGTCCTGCGGCCGCACTATGCGCTCACACTGCGCCACCGGATTGTGCCGTTCGGGGCCCCGCTAGAGGAAGGTCTCAACCGCGCGCGGCGACCCTGCTGATGCCGTCGGCAAAGCGTGGCCAGAGCTCCCGCGGCAGATCGTGGCCCATGCCCTCGACGATGTCGAGCGTGGCGCCCGGGATGCGCGCCGCCAGGTCACGGCCGGCCTGAACTGGAACGAGCACGTCGGCGGTACCGTGGATGACGTGCGTCGGAACCCGAATGCCGGACAGAATCTTCGTTCGGTCGCCATCGCCGACGACGGCCACCAGCTGCCGTGCCGTTCCTGCTGGCTGGTGGGAGCGATTCACCGCGATCGTGAAGCACTCGCGCAAGTAAGACGTGGACGCCGGATAGGCCGGGCTGCCGGTCAGCCTGTCCATCTTCACGTAGTGCTCGACGATACTTTCGACCGACTTTGGGCCGGCGGGCCGCGCGATCAGGGCGGCGCGCACTTTCAGCGATGGCACAGGCAGCTTACGCGAGCCACCGCTCGTCGTCATGAGCGTGAGGCTCTTAACCCGATCGGGCGCCTGATCCGCCATGCGTTGCGCGATCATGCCGCCCATCGACGCACCGCAGACATGCGCTCGCGCGATGCCGAGCCCGTCAAGGACACCAACGCTATCGGCCGCCATGTCGGCCAGCGTGTATGCGCTCCGCAAGCGTAACCCTAGCGAGAAACGGAGTGCACTGATGGCGAGATTTGGCTGCCCGGCAGAGTCGAGAATCGTGCTCAGGCCAATGTCGCGGTTATCGAAGCGAATGACGCGAAAGCCTCGCTGCACAAGGCTGGCGACGAAGTCCTCGTGCCAGCCGAGCAACTGCATGCCCATCCCCATGACGAGCAGGAGCGGTTCGCCCGAAGGCGGCCCGTGGTCCTCGACTTCGAGAGAGATACCGTTGGCCGAGATCTGCATGGGTGCGGAGGGCGCTGCCCGCCTCAACCGGCGGCCAACCCCGCCTCCTTCAGACCGGTGCGAAAGAAGCAGCGCCACACGCCTGACGCGTCGCAGGCGCACCGCCCGCCTATGGCTATGGCCGGGGCGAAACGATCGGCGATGGCGTACACACCCGTCGCTGCTAGTACGCGTTGGACATCGTCAATCTTCGTCATCGTGATACCCCATCCCTTTCCTAGTGCTCCGATTTCGACACTTGCATCCCGCTTGGAGCACCCTGGCAAGCAAATGTCGAAATCAAAGGACCACTAGCAACTCTATGACTCTCATGGATTTTTAAAATTTGACATTTGATTTCGAGTCCGCCGCACGTGGGTATCAAATGTCAAATTTAATCCACTAGCAGCGGTTGTCGGACGCGCTGACGCATTTCTCTGCGGGATCGCGGATCACCCAAGTGACGGGCAAATTCTGCTCCTCAGCAATTTGCGCAAACGTTCGATTCAGTCTGCCGGTGAAGGTTCCAATGGTTCGGCGTGTCGGCGCGGCACATGACTTGGATATTCTTTTTACGTCGGCAAAGGGCGACCGATGCTTACAATGCGGCAGTTTACAACACGATCATGTAGCCCACAAGCGGGTCAGACCCGGGGTGTCGTCCGGATACCGCATCGACATAGCCCCACACGCCCGAATTTGTCGACTTATTTACCCAACCGGTCCCCGTCGTGCTGTCCACTCGAACGGCTCTTGCGCATGTTGTGTGGTTTTCACGGCGCCAGGATCAGTCGGCAGCGGAGCAGTTCGAGATTTCCGCGACCATACATTGAGCGCTTGAGCAGCTTCAGCTTATTCACCTGGCCCTCGACCTGGGCGCTGCTCCAACTGGTTTCCAAAGCGGCTCGAACAGCATCGCCATCATGCTGAAGGCCTGCGGCGAAGGTTTCGACAGGACGCAGACCGCAGCGCTTTGCGCCAAGAAGCCCATCGTCGAAGACGGGGCCGGCATCATGGGCCTTGGTTCCGACCCGGCGGGCGAGATCGACGAAACGGCGAACAATTCGAATGAGGATGGCGGCGTCGCGATCCTGGCTGATTTGCAGGATCGCGTTAGGCTCTTCGATCGACCTCGTCTCTGGTGCCTTGACGATCAACCACGCGAGTTGCTTCGGGGACGGAATCGAAACAGGGTTTTGAGTGCGGGGAGCTGGCGGAGCCGTGTCGTCCGTCCTATGAGGGGCATGTTTCGACGGAGCTGTCCGGTGGTCCTGAAGCCACCGATGAATCTGGCCGGCGGAACCGCCATAGCCAAGATCGCGGCATTCGCGCCAGAGCTGCAAGCCGTTTTCGCATCCGTTCGCGAGTCGCGATCTCAGCAACGGCAGATATGGATCAATGATGCTGGTTGGCGTTGCCCGCACTGCCCGCTCGGGAAAGGTATCAGCATAAGCGAACTTGCGCACGGTGGTCGGCGACAAACCTGTCGCTCGGCTGATTGCCATGATCGCCTCGCCGGCGAGGTAACGCCGCCGCGCATCGTTATATTGCATCAGTCGCCGTGTGCGGCTTTCGGAAGCGACATCAGCGTCGGAACGCAATCGTCTGAACGCTTTTATCCGACGCGTCTTCGTCGCCTTCGGCGATGACAGTTCGGGCAGCCGCCGCAAACGCGCATAAGCGCCGGCAGCCCATCGCTCGACCATCTGCCGCGTGTTGTGGAGAAGGTGCCAACGATCGGCAATCTAAACGGCGTTCCGGGCACCGATCGTTATGGCGCGCCGATATTCTGTCGAGCGGTCCCGAGCGACGATTTCGATCCCAGGCCTTGACCCAAGCCATTCGATCACCGTCTCCGCCGTGCGATCAGGCAAGAGATCTATCGGACGGTGGCGTTGGAGGTCGACGATGATCGTGCCGTAGCGCAGCCGCTTCTTCATCGCCCAATCATCAACGCCGATAATTGTCGGTGTCGACGGCGTCGGCTCGGGCAGCAGACGAACCAGCCGAAGGATTGTGTCGCCGCTGACAGGCATTGCCATTTGCCTTGAAAGGCGGCTGCCCGCCGCTCCGCCCAGAGCAATTCCCGTTCTTGCCTGCGCCTTGGCCAGCCGCTTCGTCCTTTGCGCCGATGGTGCGACCAGCATCGGCACCTTCTCGCCGAAGGCCCGTCGTCGGCAGCCGGCATTCCCGCATACGTATCTTCGAACTCGCAGATCCAGCCTGACTGGTCGACCGGCAATTGGCAGATCAGCAGGACGGCGGTGATAATAACCGTGCACGGTTGTCGACCGCCGCCGGCATTGCGGGCACCGCGCAACCTTGAGGCGCTTCTGCAACGAAATCGTAAGTCCCGACGGACCTTCGCGCCGGATCCCATTGAAGCGACATCCTGGCATCATCGATATTTGAGGCATGCTTCCTCCACCGCATCATCTGCAGTGTTAGGACGCGGACTCATTTGGAAGCGATCCAGATACGGACTGCGACGAGCTTGAGAGCGGCGAGATAATTGTCGGCTCGTCGGTCGTATCGGGTTGCGAGGCCGCGCATGTGTTTGATGCGATTGAAGAACCGTTCGACGCGGTTGCGCTGGCGATAGACCCAGTGACTGAAGGCGAAGGTCTCCTTGCGATTAGCCTTCGGCGGGATGTTGGCCCAGGCCTCGCGCTTTTTGGCGAAGTTGCGGATGGCATTCGTGTCGTAGGCCCGATCAGCCAACAGCGTCGCGCCGGGCCGAAGGTCACGCAGAAGCTTCTCGGCCATTGGCGCGTCGGCGGCCTGGCCTGCCGTCAGTTCCATTCGAACCGGCCTGCCTTCAGCATCGACGAGGGCGTGGATCTTGGTGGTCAGGCCGCCACGCGAACGTCCCATGCAAGGATCGGTAGAGCCCCCTTTTTTGCGTTGGCACCATGCTGGTGAACGCGAACGCAGGAACTATCGATCATCACGATATCGCCGTCGTAAGTTTCTGAAACCGCTTCGAGAAGCCGATCCCAGACCCCGGCTGTGCGCCAGCGCGAAAAACGATTGTAGAGCGTCGTGCGCGGGCCGTATCGCTCGGGGACGTCCCGCCAGGACGAGCCGGTTCGAAACCGCCAGAGAATGCCGTTGATCACCCGGCGATCGTCAACCCGCTCCACCCCGCGGCTGTTCCGCGGAAGAAGCGGTTCGATGATCGCCCATTCCTCGTCGCTCAATTCGTGACGGCGCATACCAATCTCCTTTCCAGGAGATGGAATCACAGCGAGCTGCTCAAATGAACCCATTTATGGGGACGCGTCCTAGAAAGAGTCGCGACGCCTCAAGACCACACAACATGCGCAAGAGCCACTTTGTCGGAGCAAGTCCATGCACAACGACGACGCCCTTCGACATGGTCGCGCTCGACGAATTGGTTCGCTTCCATCTGGCGATCGCCGCCATCGAGCGGCTGCCGGATCGCGGCGGAGCAGCGGGCGAGGAAGCGATCCAGCAATTTCGCCAGGGACTTGCGGCGCATCGCGCCTATATCGTCGAGAATGGCGAAGGCATGCCCGAAATCCGCGACTGGATGTGGCCATCCAGGTCCAATGCCGGAGACGGCCATGGGAGACAACAACGCTGAGTCTAGCCGATCCTCGTCCGCTCCGCTTCGAGGACCGCTTCGGCCTTGCGACTGAATTCCGCTGGCGGATGGCCCGGTGAAATAAGCGGCAAGTAGGAAACCACGATTGTACCGCTTCGCTTATAGGGCTGGCCGGGGCCCCAGAATTTCCCCGAATTGACCGCCACTGGCAGGACCGAGGTGCCGAGCTTGGCGTAAAGCAATTCGA
>DRFF01000199.1 GCA_011050685.1 Aurantimonas coralicida | reverse complement strand
ATGCTAACCTCGTTCATGGACGCTCTCCTTCGTAGCGGTGTTTCAACACCCACTACCTTGGCACATTAAATGCCGCCGGGGGGCGTCCACCCCATCGCTTACGAAAGATGTGTCATCAAACCCTTCCGAGGCAACACCGAATATTTCGAGGGAAGGATCAGCGAAAACTTTGCGACACTGCCGAGATACATGCTGGTTCTTGGCGGCGGATTTTGACAAGGCATCCTGGGCGGAAGACGCGAACGCGTTGCTCGAAACCTGCCGGGCGAAACAAGTCCCTGCAGGGCTGGAACGGTCAAGATCTGGCAACGGTGGGCATGTCTGGATCTTCTTCTCCGAACCGGTCTCGGCCCGCCTGGCACGCCAGCTTGGATCGGTCTTGATCATGGAGACGATGGAAAGGTGGCCGGAGATCGGCTTCGCCTCTTATGACCGCCTGTTCCCAAATCAGGATATCATGCCGCTTGGCGGCCTTGGAAACCTGATCGCGCTGCCATTCCAGAACAATGCGCGTAAGGCTGGCAACAGCGTCTTTGTCAATGCGGACTTGCGGCCATACGACGACCAGTGGGCCTATTTGTCCTCCTTGCCGAGACTCTCGGCAGAAGCGGTGGCCAACCTCGTCGCAGCTGCGCAGCTTTCCGGACAGGTGCTGGGGGTGCGCATGCCGATGGATGACGAACAGGCTGACGAACCTTGGAAAATGCCTCCGTCACGGCGCAGCACGCCGCGACGCCTCGATGTGCCTGTCCCGCAGAACATAAAGGTGACGATTGCCGACCAAATCCATATCGACCGGTCACAGCTGCCTTCGACCATGATTGCTCAACTGGTGCGGCTGGCCGCGTTCCAGACCCCCGAATTCTATCGCGCGCAGGCAATGCGGCTACCAACATTCGGGAAGCCGCGCATTGTGTCCTGTGCAGAACTGCACCCCCAGCATATTGCACTGCCACGCGGCTGTTTTGATGAGGCGGTCGGGCTCCTGTCTGAGCAGGGCGCGAGCGTGGATCTGGACGATCTGCGTGAAAACGGAACCGCCTTGCCGGAGACGGTTCGTTTCTGTGGCGAACTCCGCCAACAGCAGTCGCTTGGGGTGAAACAGCAGTGACGATGCGGGAGCGTGGAAAATGTGCCGCCAGCGACGGCACCTCCTCAGCAGAAAATGATACACCCTTTGTCTGCGGCCAGCTCGCATGCGGACCGCCATTTATTGTAGAGGCAGCGCATATCCTCGTCCTCGTGCCGATTTGCCAAGGATTGGTACTGGGCGAAGTTACTTGCCAATCTTGCTGCCTCCGACGCCCCCAGCAGGCCGGAACAGTCCGAGAAATCGATGAGGTCGGAGAAGGGGCCGGTTTCTCCCGCCCAGCAGCGCGCACAGTGGGATTCAGCCCAGCGATCCTTGGCGTAATGCCAGAATCTGGATTTTGGCCATCCTGCGAGAGCGGCCAGTTTGTCCCGCCAACCGCCGTAAGAGGAATAGGACCCGGCACTGAAGGATACGGACTTCTCGAAACCATAGAAGGTGCCCTCTTCGATCTCGTCTGCGACCCCCGGAAAATCTGGATTCTGGTACCCCCTGAAAAGTGTCTCATGGTCAAGGCGCGCCCCAGTCACCGGATCGATTGGCCACCCCTCTGCATCCACGTTGCAAATGATACGCTTGATCCGATTGACGGCTACGATGTCCAGGCCCATTGGCTTATTCCTTCTTGTGACGTTTCAAAGTTCGTGCATGGCCTGTTTGTCTCGCCTGACCATTACTCTGAGAACTTTGGTTCGACCCGCGAAGCAAAAAAGCCAGAACCGCAAGAACAGTGAAATAATCCGTTTCCAAGTCGTTGGGCGGCAAGGTGGGTAGCTCCGGCCCTATCCCGGCGGCCCCTTCGAGAACCCCCGATGCCGCTGATCGAGCGGCCCTTTCGCAGCAACCAGCGCACCGCCCGCAAGGTCTACCGGACGCGCAATGAGGCTCGTGCCGACGTGTTCGGCTACATCGAGCGCTTCTACAATCCCAGGCGACGCCATTCCAAGTTAGGCTACCTAAGCCCCACGGCATTCGAGGACCGAATTATGCAAACCTAACCCTGCGTCCACGAAACCAGCAGCAGGCCACAGACCACTACGAAGTTCGTCAGCCCACCGCATCGAGGCGCGCCCGCGCCCAGGTCGTCGCCTCCGGGTCCTGCTCGCCAAGGCCGTTGACCAGGAAGGTGGCGCGCTCGGCTATGTATTTTTCCACTTCACGCACCCAATGCTCGGCGTCGGGGTCCATCGCAATGACTTCCTCCACTGCCTGCGGCAAATGCTTCATGGTCGTCTTGCAAAGCATCTCGACGCGACGCAGCGCGGCCGTGGAGTTCAAGCCACAGAGTGCGGCCTCTCGCTGCCAGTGGCGACCCTTGAAGTAGTCGCCTTCCCACTTCGTCGCGACCGACATCGCCTGCTTGCTGGTGATGTCCGGCCAGAGCTTGGCGCACATCACGTCATAGATCGGCGCCAGCCTGGCGCCGGAGGCCGTGACCATGACCGAATAGTTCTTCGCATGGGCGTCGGTATTGCAGGCGATGGCGTTGAAAATCACGTAGTCGAAAATCGACAACACGCCGCGCAGCGGATCGAGCGAGCGCATCACGGCGACAATATCGCGGACCGTGGGGCCGCGCTGCCCGGTCTCGTTGCGCTCATACTTCGCGCTCGGCAGACGCCCCAAGGCCTGGCACATGTCTTCCTGGTGCAGGCGGCGCCAACTCTCACCCTGCCGCCGCCGGTCGTAGCGTTTCACCAGAAGATACCGCCGCGCGCCAGCGCGCCCTACCCGCACCTCCGGCGCGGCGAGCCCCACGAGGTGCGCCAAGCGCAGGCACAGCGACTCGTTATAGACCCCGCCGGGCAGGCTCCCCGAATCCGGCTTCAGGATCCAGGTCGACGGCGCGCCTTCGACGGGGATCGAGATCATGCCCTCCTCGCCGACGTGCACGCCGATCTTGGACTGGACACCGGCCAGGGACATAGAGACACCATCCTCACCGACGAGGAATGGCTTCTGCGGCAGTTCCTGGATGATCCGTTCGAGTGCAGTCTCGTCGGGCACCTCCCGGGTGGTCATTTGCGTGAAGCCCCGCTCGGAGAAGGACATTGCTCCGGCAGTATCCCGCCCGATGCTGGCCAGCAGCGCGAGGGGGTCGGCCTGAGAGGCGCCGGTGGCGCGGGCCACCATTTCGAGCTGCTGGCTTTCCGGCAGCAGGTTCGCCACCCACGGCAGCACCTCGCCAGCCCCATGGCGCGCAACCTCGAGAGGCATCCTTGTCGACACCGGGAAGGCGCCCTGGGTCCCCTGCCAGTCTGGGTTATAGGTCAGCGTCGCCGCCCCGTCCTTGCCCGGCGCGATTTCGGCCACTTCCCGGCTTTCGTAGAAGATTTTCATCTCAGTCCTCCACCGGCGGCAAATCGTCGGACGGATCTTCGGGGATCATGTCGGGAAGATCACTGTCTTGCGGCGCGCTCAGCGCGTGCTCAATCATCGGCACGATGCCGAGGAACCGCGCAATCATCAGGGCCGGGCCGATCCGCAGGGTCGGCTTCCCGTTTTCCATGTCCACGATGTAGCGCCGGCCCACGCCGGTCGCGCTGGCTACATCCTCCTGGCGCAGCCCCTGTGCCTTGCGCCTGGCACGGACCATCAGACCGAAACGGCGCGCATCTTCGGCACCGGACTGATCCGGTTGCGATAGGGCGGACGATTGATCTTCGTTGCTCATGGCAGCATTTCGACTGATTGGCCAGGAAGACTGATGTTCCTGCTCGGTAACATATGGTGCTATCGGATCGATGCAAGGCCGAATGTTCCCGGTCGGGAACATATAAGGGGTTGGTGCGATATTTTGGCTATATGTTCCTGTTCGGTAACATATGTGCGAAGAACCTCGGTCTCGTAGACGATGCTGCGCGATGCCTCGAAAGTCCGGTGTGGGGCCGGCCGGTACGCGGCAACGGCAAGATCGTGCAGGAACTGGAGGGCGACTTCCGCGGCGCGGGCTGGAACGTGATCAAGCTGCTGTGGGGCAAGGGCTGGGACGAGTTGCTGGAGACGGCCCATGAACGGAGCCGCTTGCGGTATTGGTGCATTTGGCTGATGGCGTGACACGCCCCATAACGATGTGCATTTTGCGATCTGACCGATCTGCCTGACGATTGGGGTTTCTCAATCGTCAATCAGGAGGTTCCCATGACACAGGAGAAGATGAGCCCGCTGCGCCAGCGGATGATCGAGGACATGCGCATCCGTGGGATGGGTGATAAACACCAAAAGTCTCATATTTAGGCAATCAAGGATTTTTCGGCGTTCCTTGGGCGATCACCAGATACCGCGACGCCGGAGGATCTACGCGCCTATCAGCTCCATATGACGGATGCTGGGGTCACACCATCGACCTTCAACACGCGCATCGTGGCGCTGAGGTTCTTTTTCGGCATGACCTGCGGGCGTGAAGAGATGAAGCGCTACATGCAATTCCGCACCGAACCGCGCAAGCTGCCTGTGGTCTTCAGCGTCGAGGAGGTTTCCGACATCCTGATCGCAGCACCCGGGCCTGGGTTGAAGTATCGCGCCGCGCTCAGCATTTCCTATGGCGCAGGTCTGCGCGCCGCCGAGGTTTGCAACCTCAAGATCGGCGACATCGACAGCGACCGGATGCTGATCCATGTCGAGCTGGGCAAGGGTCAGAAAGACCGCAAGGTGATGCTGTCGCCCGGGTTGCTGGAGTTGCTGCGCGCCCGCAGGGCTGACCACCACCGCGCGATACACCCACGTGGCGGGCTATTACGAGATCAGCGGCCTTGCGTGGTCAGGGCGTGGGGCGATCACGCGGGTCGAAGTCTCGGCCGATGGTGGAAAAACCTGGCAGGAAGCGAGCCTCGATGGCCCGGTTCTGCCCAAGTGTCATACCCGGTTCACGCTTCCCTGGACATGGACGGGGGAAGCGGCGGTTCTGCAAAGCCGGGCCGTCGATGATATCGGCTACACTCAGCCGACGCTTCAGGAACTGGTGGAAGTGCGCGGCACGAAATCGGTTTATCACCTTAATGCAATTCAGAGCTGGCATATTGCGCCCAGTGGGGAGGTGACCAATGTTCACGCATAAAATTCTTCTTGTCTCGACGCTGATGGTCATGGCTTCCGTAGCTCTGGCGCAAACGGAAGCGACCGAGCGCACTGCGGCCGAGTTGCCGGAAATATTGGACGGAAAAGGAGAGAGGGCACCCGAACCGGTCCCTACCTCGAGTGCCGAGGACGTCGAAAACATCGCGCCGGACGATTTTCGGTTCGGCATAGGCCGACCTGCAACGAAAGAAGAGATCGCGGCGATCAACATTGATGCGATGCCAGATGGTAGGGGGCTTCCTGAAGGCAGCGGCACGTATGCCGAGGGCGAGAAAGTCTATACACAGGTTTGCACCGCCTGTCATGGACAGGATCTCGAAGGGGTGTCGGAGCTTGGGGCACCGCGGCTGATCGGCGGGCGCGGAACGCTGGCGGATGACAATCCGGTCAAGACAGTAGAGAGCTACTGGCCCTATGCCTCGACGCTATTTGACTACGTTCATCGAGCGATGCCGATGAACGCGCCCGGATCATTGTCCGCGAACGAGGTCTACGCGGTCAGTGCTTACATCCTGGGGCGGGCAGGCATAACCTCCGATGATGCCGATACAACGCTCGACGCGCAGAGTATGGCCGCAATCGGAATGCCGAACGTGACTGGATTTGTTCCCGACCCACGCGATGGAAGTATGGGTAAGTAGAAAACAATTGCCCCGCCACGGTGACGCATTCCGCATGGCGGAACCCAAGAATACAGTCGGCCTGCGGGTACGGCTGGCTTGGACCTCAAGCGGATCGACCCGTCTCTCAAAATGCGGCGTTTCTACCGCATGAGTCTGCAGCTCGATTTTTTTCGTGGTGTCGACCTAGAGTGTGGGGGGCAGGGTCGGCTCATAGTTGCCAACCACTCATCGAAAGACCTCGTAGCGAGGACAAAGCCGTGGCGTCCATGCTCGTGCCCGAAGCCGTCAAACGGAAGAGAGGATACCGGTAACCCAGGCGGGGCTTTTCTTGACGCCAACCCGCGAGGTCGGAGTGTGGTAGGTCTTGAAATGGTCGCGAATCCCGCTGGTCAAGACCCTGCGATTTACATTCTCCGCGCACAGATTTGCTTTGGGCACCATTAGGCCGATCTGGGTCAACGACTACCATACTCCCCGTTGGACTATGGCCGAGGTTGTCTCGCCTATTTTTTGGTCAGCTTCCTGCACCTGCGATCTGACGGCGCTAGCAACATAATAGTCTCGGATTGATATGCCCAGATGGACTGTGAGCCGCCCATACCTGACTTCTGAGGCTGATCCCGGTTTGACGGTCTACGGGAAGAAACTGGCTTGCTCTGCCTATTGGCCCCAGTTGAACGCGATCTCGACTAGGATTCGTCGGCCCGGCCCGTAATTGTTGATCCGGTAATCGACGACCATATCGTTCCCATGCGTACTGAATTTGTCCGCACCCCTCACTCCGGGGAGGCCGATCGACCCGAGTTCTGGCATATAGCGCATCAGCCTCTGGGCATCGTGGTAGTCCTGATGGGCGAAGTGCGTCATGGTCCGGTTCTTGAGATGCGTTTCGATGCCATCCGTGCGGCCCGTATCGATCGCTTCCGCTGCCAGAGGCTCAGGAATGTCAAGCTCGCTTGCCATTCCGAGGAAAATATCGCGGAATCCGGTGCCAGGTTTGATCCAAACCGCCTTCGAACTGTCGAATGGACAGACAGATGTGTCATCAAACCCTTCCGAGACAACACCGAATATTTCGAGGGAAGGATCATCGAACTCGTTGCTGAACTCCGCTTCGCAATAGTCTTCGACTGCCCGGATTAGAGTTGTCATAT
>DRFF01000198.1 GCA_011050685.1 Aurantimonas coralicida | reverse complement strand
GGCACCGTAAACTTAACTTAACTGGGCCAATGAGTTTTCCGCACCCGGAAGCTATACTGCTCTAACCTGTGCGATTTCGCGCCAAGTTTGCGTCGCAAATGATCTCATTTCACGGAAACCGGTGGATGTCATTTTGTGGCGAGGAAGCTGGAACAAGTTTGCAATCGGATCATGGATGGAAAGAAATCGTTGCAACTGCCTCGGGGATTTGAACCGCTTCATCGCCCTCTCTCGCTGCCGCGTTGGCTGATGGGAATTCTCGGCTCTATTATTCAGGCCCTTGTGTGATCGGTGTTCGACACCGGGCATGACCTCTCGTTTTGCCGCCCCGTATGACCGCAATTTATCGGTGATCATGACACGCGGCGCTGATCCATGTCGCTTCAGAAGTTTGCGCATCAAGCGCTTGGCCGCCTTCGTATTGCGGCGGCTTTGCACCAAAACATCCAAAACGAAACCGTTCTGATCGACAGCGCGCCACAGCCAGTGCTTCTTGCCGCGCATCGTGATCACGACCTCATCGAGATGCCACTTGCCATCGAACTGGCCCGCCGACCTGCGGCGGATGTTGGCGGCATATTGACAGCCAAATTTCTCGGCCCACGTCCGTATTGTCTGATGCGAAACGATTATGCCGCGCTCGGCCAGCATGTCTTCGACCATTCGCAAACTGAGTGGAAATTTGAAATACAGCCAAACCGCATGAGCGATCACATCTGACGGGAAACGGTGCCGGTGATAGAGCGAAGAAGGGCTAGATTTGGTCATGCCTTCCCTTCGCATATCAACAGACCCGGTGCACTAAGTTTACGGTGCCGCTTAGACTGACCTGCTGGTGGTTTTTTGGTCACCCAGAACTCAGCACCCGCCAAGCCGAATGTAACGGTGACCAAGTCCAAGGCATAGAAATCGCAGAACAGCATTTTGATCAGCTTCACCAGTTAATTAGACGTGAATACCTGCGCTTGATCGCTTCTGGAACAGCCTCTCAAGGCAAACCGCCCAGATCAGCGCGTTTCGCAGCGTGAGCCGCACCCATCGGGCATGCCGACCGCCTCAGACCTCAGCAATCACCCCTGCATCCACCAGCTGCTCCCGATCCGGAAGATCGCGAAGGCTCTCAAAGCCAAACGCGACAAGGAACTGGCCAGTCGTCACATAGGTGTATGGTGCCCCGCGCCGAGGCGACCGTGGTCCCGTCCCGATGAGTCCACGCGCATGTAGCCGACCGATCAAATCCCGGCTGATCTCCTTGCCGAAAATGTCTTTGAGACCGTCGCGCGTGATGGGCTGATTATAAGCGATGGCGGCCAGCACCGCCGCGTCGAATTCACTCAAATCCAGCAGTTGGTCCCCGACATCTCCCGCCGAGCGGATCGCGGGCGCGTAGGCCGCACGCGTGCGGAACATCCAGCCGCCGGCCACCTGGGTGATCTCGAAGGCCCGGCCTTCAATATCCGTGGCAAGGTCCTCGACCAGCAGATCGACCGAGGCCCCCTGACCCACCACGCGGGCGAGGTCTTCGCGCGGCACAGGCGAGGCGGAAGCAAACAGCACAGCCTCAATCCGGCGCATCCATTCGCGCCACCGCAGCTCCGGTGGCAGGTCGGACAACTCGCGGTCCAGCTCGGGTGCGGATCTGTCCTTGGCCATGCTTACACCCCGTAGAGCCGGAAAGTGTCGCGCCCCGTGAGTTCGCGCACGGCACCGAGGTCAACCAGCCGGTCGCAGAGCCGCCGCGCGGCGCGATCCGGCAAAGGCAAGGCCGAAGGTGCCACGGCATCGCAGGTCAGGAACATCTCGACCGCGTCGCCCGCACCCTTGGCCCGCAGCTTTGGCGCGACCGCTTTCAGGTGCTCTGCCCGACGCGCGAGCTCGGCGGCCTGCCGCACAGCTTTGATCGTCGATGAGATGAGCCCCCGATGACATGCCGAGCGAAGGTCATCGCCTTGCTTGCGCAGGTCGGCACGTTTCAGGCCGGCGGCCAGAAGAGGCACGAGATGATCCCAGCCAAGCGCCTGTGCCAGCGCTGCATCCGCAAGGATAAGCGCTGCCTCGTCTGCACGGGGCACCTCGCGCAGAACGGTCTCCAGCACCATCGCGGCGCGATCGACCGGCCCGCCCTTCCCCGCATCGAACCACGCGGCAAGCTGGCCCGGCTCGAAGGTCGGCAAGGCTCGGCCTAAAGCCTTGATCGACACCGGCCGCTCCACCGCGCGCCGCCAAGCAAGGTAGGTTTCTCCCGCCGGCCCAGGCAAATCACCGGGTCGCAACAAATGCACGGCATCGCGCAACTCCCCTGCCCGCTCTGGCCGCCCAGAGAACGCGACACAAGCCTCCGTTGCCCGCAGCGCCAAGCGGTCCCGCAGCAAGGTATGGGGGACTTCCTCGCGGCTCAACACAAGATGCAAATGAGACAGCGAGGCACCCGAAAAAAACGAAACATCTTCAAGGTCTTCTGGTCGTACTGAGGTGACCCACTCGGGCATCCGGGGTAGCGCATCAAGGGTGCTGATGTGTTCTGGCCGAGTAAATTTCATGCCTGAAGCATATGTCATAACGGCGCTTTATACCACAGAATAGCACAATAACCGCCCTACTTTATCGCTTCAATTTATGTCCAATAAGTTTGCATTATCGGACTTAACAAGATATGCTGAGCGGCAGTTCAAATTCATCAATTTCATCGCTGGATTCTGTCGGATGACCGGAATTCGTGAGATTCAAGCACTTCCCTGAAAAACGAGTCGGGGTTCAAGAGATTCTGTACCGGTATTTTTGAGACTGGATGAGTCGGTATTTGTGAGACTGGCGCTGTCGTGCGGCTTTTTCGGCAGTCTGGCATGCTTTTTCGTCGCGCTCGACGCGCCAGAACCGGGCCGAGATCCGTCTCCTCAACGCGAGAGGCCATGAGCGGAGCGCCTCCCGGACCCGCTCTTGGCCGTCCATGTCACTTGCGAGCAGCACGTCTATCGCTCGGGCCACGGGCTCTTCGACGATCCGGCCGATGCCGACCGTCAGCGCAAAACACTGCAAGAGCGAGCCCTGCGCCAGGGCGTGGAGACCAGGACGCACCGGCTTGGCAAGCACTGGCGCCACCTGATCGTATTCGGGAACAACGACGGTCAGTGCCTGCCGGAGGATCGGCGTGGTCAGAAATTCATGGTAGTCTCGCCGGGTTTGCAGCGACATGCGAGGCTGCTCGGCGACGGAAGGCGGTGAGGCTCGGCGATGCCGTGAAGTCAGAACCATCAACATCTCTGGTGCCCCCAAGGACCCCTGCCTCGCTCCACGTGCCCAGGAATCGAGATGGGCGGCACCAGATTCCGCACAGGTCTCAAGCTCGGCGAAGCGATCTGCACCCAGTATATCCGACAGGGTCGCGCCTGCGGCATCCTGGAGGTCCGTGCCGTGAACGGGGCAGCAAAAGACCCAGGGAAGTGCGGTCGATTTCCGGTGCAGGCCGTCGGGACATTGCGGGCATAAAAACCGGTCCTTCCGCGCGATCATCATGCGCGCCGCAGACCCCAACTCCCGGAAAGTCATGGCCTGCACCACTTCAGGCGAAAGGCCGGTCCGAGCCGCGATCAGGGCCCCCTGCCCTTCCGAAAGACGCCATTCCAAGTCGAACACATCCTGCCCCTGCAGGCCAAGTGCTGCGACGAATTCCGAAACCGTCATGGCGTAGAACGGGGCCATACGCGCGGCCCAGGACGACAGCCGCTCATCGGCGTCGGGGGCGTAAACAACCGGCAGGCGTCCGCGCCCCATCACACCGGCTCTCCCAACACCGCCTGCAACCGGTCGCCGCCCAGAATATCGCGCGCGAGGATGCGTTCCTCGCCGCTTTCGATGGCGGCGATCGCCAGCTGCGACAGGATCGAGAAGATGCCCGAGGTGATGCCGCCGGTCACCTTGATCATCCGCGTGAGCGCGTGTCCGTCGATCTCGCTTTGGCGCCGAAGCGGCAGTGTGCGCGTGAGGGTGCTCATCAGCCCGTTCAGATCCTCGCCCTCCCGCCAGGGCGGCAATGCGAAGGCCTCGAAGCGGCGCACCAGCTGATCATCGGTGCGCAACGCGTTGCGGGCATGCGCCGTGCCAACACAGACCAGCGGGATGCGCAGCTCGTTGCCAAGAAAGCGCAGCATGTTCAGGAATCGCGCCTGCTCGCGGATCGTGCCCGCCTGCAGGCTGTGGATCTCGTCAATCACCAGCATCCCCGGGCGCAATTCGGTGAGCAGCCGCAAGGCCAGGCTTTCCAGCACAGACAGCGTCGCCCGTGGCGGCTCGGGTGCGCCAATCGCCGCCAGGATCCGGCGGTAGAAGCGGCTCTCGTCCGGCCCCGAGACCATCTGCACCGCGACGACCGGCATATGCAGCCGTCCGCTGGCCTCGTCGAAGCTCGATGCGTGATCTCGGGTGAACTTCTCGATGATCATGGTTTTGCCCATGCCGCTGTCGCCGACGATGAGCAGGTTCGGCATGCGGGCGCGCTCGGGAAACGACATCAGCGTTTCCAGCTTCTCCAAGGCGGCCTCGGCTCTGGGATAGGAGATCCAGCGGTCGGCACGAATCCGGTGAATGCGCTCCTCGGCACTGAGCGCGGCGATCTTGCCGGCTCCCGGATAGAGATGCCGGAACTCAGTCATCTTCGTACCACTCCTCGACCTTGAAGCCGGGGTGGCTGAGGAACGGGCTCCCCTTTCCTTCCGGCGCAGATAGGGTATCTCGCGCGGCGGCATCCGGTGTCACATCGATCATCGGCAGAGGGGCCAGATGCGCCCGCCGGGCCTGATGACGCCGCGTGGCCTTGGTCTGCCGTACTGCGGTGTCGACGAGGTCGCGCTGCGCCTCGATGGTGACGAAAATAAGTTCCTCATCCACCGACCGGCGCCCGGCCTCGCGCAAGGCGCGCCGCGCCGCGCGGTGCTCCCAGAGCGTGATCGCGGGCCGTGTCAGATCCGCCGGTCTCGCTTCGATGATCCCGTTCTCTGTCAGCACGAAGATGCGCGAAAGATCACGCGGATCGTATTTAAGCGTGAATTTGCGGCTTTCCCGGCCCATCAGCCAGCGCAACTCGTCCGCCCAGTAGCGGATGTGGAAGACATGCAAGCCGTCACGCTGCAAGACCCGCTGCTCGGAAGGCAGGAAATCGACCAGAAACTGCCTGAGATCGGCCGGCATGCGGAGCCGGGCCTCATCCACCCGGGCCACCCAAGCCGCCGCAGGTGTGGTTTCCAGCGCAGAGTGGACCCGCCCATGGTAGGAGCCGGTGATCTCGAGAGCGAGCCAGGTTTCCAGTTCGCCGAGCGTCATCACCGCCTCGGCTTCGGCATCGAGGTCGCCGCGCTCGAAGATGTTCGAGAAATGCGACCCCGGCAGCAGGTGAACCGCCCCCATCATTGTGCCGATCAGGCGCTCGATATGGCCGCCATAGCGCGGTGTACCTGGCGGACGGTACCGCAGGTCGATCTGGTACTCTGCACAGGCGAGCCCGAAGGCGCTGGCATGGAATTCCGCGCCGTTGTCCACGTGAATTGCCCTTGGAATTCCATAGGCGGGCCAACCCGTCCCGATCCCGCGCGCAGTGAGCCAATGCGATTTGTCCATAACCGCATGGGACAGACACAGCGCGACAGACAGAAGCGACGGCGGCTCCAGCGACAGGTGAAACCCCAGAACCATGCGGGTGTTCACGTCGATCGCGACCGTCAGCGTCGGGCGCCCGAGGGGTCGACGCGTCACCGGGTCAACCACAGTCACATCTGCCTTTGTGTGGTCGATCTGGACGATGTCGAGAAGACTGTCTGCGGTGAGACCTCCCGGCGTGGCCAGATAGCGCCGCTCGGCCTTGTCCTTGCCCTCTCGCCGGACCATCAGCTTAGCTTGGTCATGTTGCTCCAGCCAGCGCCCCAGACGACGGATCGAGGGCGGTGCCAGCCCTTGAGCCCGACAATCGGCGGCGACCTCCCGCCAGAACCGCGTCCTGGTGGGTTTGCGGCGGGTGGCAAAAAAGCCCTTGAAATGGTGGGATACGATCTCTTCCACCGCCGGGTCCAGCGGCTGCATGCCAGGTTTGGGGCCCCGGGTGTCCGGCAGAAGTGCGCTGGTCCGCCCGTCCTGGCGGAACTGCTTCACCAGACGAAAGAGAGTAGATCGGCTGACATCCAGCTCGCGCATGGCCCAGTCGACATTGCCCCGCGTTAGCTGGGCCGGCAGCTCCGCGAGCACGCGGGCGCGGTACTCGGCCTCTTCCCAATCCTTGTCAGCCAGAAAATTATCGGACATAACTTACTCATCGGACGGATGCCGGATAGTCTCACCAATGGCGACTCAAATCGGCGTCCAGTCTCACATACCCTGAATCGGTTTCAGAAATGCGACGAAGGCAAGCAGTTGAAAACAAATGAAACGCAGTCTCAAAAATTCCGGCAGACCGACAGATTCACTGGAAAATGGCCGCAGAGGACGAGAAATCGACATCATCAAACTCTGGTGTGATTAGTACCGCTCAGGACGACGAGAGAGATCAAGAAAAAAGCGACGATATCTCCCTGCCCGCCCACGTCCCGGGCTCCGGCAGCCTGGATCGCCTCGTCGATACCGCGCGCGACTATGCGCGCGCCGCGGCTTCTGACAATACGCTGAAGGCCTATGCGAAAGACTGGGCGCATTTCGCGCGCTGGTGCCGGATGAAGGGCGCGGAGCCTCTGCCCCCCTCACCCGAGATGATCGGGCTCTATCTCGCAGACTTGGCGTCCGGATCAGGCCCCTCCCCTCCCCTATCGGCCAGTACAATCGACCGCCGCCTGTCGGGCCTCGGCTGGAACTATGCGCAGCGGGGATTTACCCTGGATCGCAAGAACCGGCACATCGCCACGGTGTTTGCAGGGATCAAACGCAGGCACGCCCGACCGCCAGTGCAGAAGGAAGCGATCCTGGCCGAGGACATCCTCGCGATGGTGGCCACCCTTGCTTTCGACCTGCGCGGTCTGCGGGACCGGGCGATCTTGCTGATTGGCTATGCGGGCGGTCTGCGCCGCTCGGAAATTGTCAGCCTCGACGTCCACAAGGACGACACGCCGGACACCGGCGGCTGGATCGAGATCTTCGACAAGGGCGCCCTGCTCATGCTCAATGCTAAGACCGGCTGGCGCGAGGTCGAGATTGGCCGCGGCTCGAAGGATCAGACCTGCCCGGTCCATGCGCTTGAGCAATGGTTGCACTTCGCCAAGATCGACTTTGGTCCGGTCTTTGTCGGCACCTCGCGCGATGGCAAGCGGGCATCTGAAACCAGGTTAAACGACAAGCATGTCGCGCGCCTGATCAAGCGCACGGTTCTGAACGCCGGCATCCGGTCGGACCTGCCTGAGAAAGACCGCCTGGCTCTGTTCTCCGGCCATTCGTTGCGCGCCGGTCTCGCCAGCTCCGCCGAAGTCGACGAGCGCTACGTCCAGAAGCAGCTTGGCCACGCCTCGGCCGAGATGACCCGCCGCTATCAGCGACGGCGCGACCGGTTCCGGGTGAACTTGACCAAAGCCGCAGGGCTATAGATCGACATTTCTGAGGGCTGCCAACGCTGCGACATGACGCGGAAGATCACTGCGGGAATGCAGGATATCCACGATGATGACCTCGTCAGGCTGATCTAGGAACACTAGGAAATGTTCCCCTGCCCTTATGAACCGCAGGTCTTCGACATCATCAACGAGAACTGCGCAACTCCGGCTATGGGCCTGGCCGTTCAGAATACTTTCACAGCAGTTGAGCAATTCCGCCTCGTAGAGCTCTGCTTGGCGCAGCCCAAAATTTTCGATCGTCCATCTGGCGATTTCGGTGAGGCTGGCTTCCGCACGACGGGTCAGCCGGAGGGATCGACTCATGAACGCGTGCGCGCAGACGCAAAGGCTCTCCGGATCGCATCTTTGCCGCTGCCCTCCGCAAGATCACCCGCCTTGGCCTGCGTCAGACCTTCTAGGAGACCCTTCCGGATCCCGGCCAGCTGTGCTTCTTCCTGCTCGAGCAGCCTCAGGCCAGCGCGCATGGCTTCACTCACATTCTGGTAGCGCCCGGACGCCACCAGTGCTTGAACCAGATGGTCTTGGGTTTCGGTGAGGACTACGTTGCGTGTCACCATGGATCAGGTCTCCTTCATTGGCAATATATGCCAATGTTCAGCTTTGGTCAATGGAAGCTGATCGTGGGCGATGATCAGCCATCATGCGACCTTTCTCCTCTCGTCGCTATCAATCGGTCGTTTATTAACGGTACCCTAAATTGCAAACGGCCCGTTTTCATGCACCTGATAGGCTACGCCCGCGTATCGACAGAAGATCAGACCCCCCTGCCCCAGTCCGAGGCCTTGCAAACTGCGGGATGCGTCGAAATCCATGAAGAACACGCCTCAGGCGACAATCGTGCGCGACCGGTGCTTGCCCGCGTGCTGGAGCGCATTACCGAGGGCGACACGCTGGTTGTCGTTCGGATCGACCGGCTTGCGCGGTCTCTGTCACATCTGCTGGAGGTGATCGAACGGCTTGAGGTCAAGGGGGCGTTCTTTCGTTCCATTCAGGACCCGATCGACACCGGATCCCCGCAAGGCAAGTTTACGCTGCAGGTTCTGGGCGCCGCGGCCGAGTTCGAGCGGGCGCTGATCCGCGAACGTACCAAGGCGGGGCTGGCGAGCGCCCGTGCCAAGGGCCGGGTCGGCGGGAACCCGGGCCTACGCGACCGCGATCCAGCGGCGTTACGCAAGGTGCGACTTGCGCGGCAAGACGGCTACTTAGAGCGGCTGAACGAGACGGCTCAGGACTGGGTGCCACATGTCCGACGACTTCGACCTGATATGGCCTGGGAAGATGTGCTTCGGATCATCAATGGCCCCCTGCCCTACGACCGCCACTGGACGCAAAGCCGCCTTCTGCGCGCAGTGAAAGCCTATGTGCGCGACGGGTTTCTGCCCAATGAAGTGCTTGGTCGCGCTGGAAGACGCCAAACCGACGACCGCCTGCCCGCGATTGTCGCTGGCATCAAGGGTGCGGACCCTGACATCACGCTCCAGGCGATCTGTGACCGGCTGGAATCAATGCGCGAGCGCACCCCGCGCGGACGCGCCAGCTGGCAGCCGTCGTCCGTGAGGATGCTGCTGGAACGCGCGGAGAAGTTGGGCTTGCTGAAGTGCGCGCAATAAACACAACCTTGCAAATCTTCCAACGCATGGAACGATTGCAAGGTTGCAGCCCATTTTCTGGTCAGGTGAATGGATTGATGACGCGTAACTGATCTTCGACCAGCAATCCGTCGTGCATATCTTCGCTCCACAAAGTCTTGCAACCAGCAATAAGAGCGGCCGACACAATCATCGCGTCATAGACCGAAAGCTGGTATTTTTCTGCCAAAGCGCGGCCCACAAGATGGGTTTGCACAGACAGGTCCTCGACTGGACACAAGGATTGGACCCCTGCGAGAAAAGTGCCGGTCTCCTCCCAACTGAGACCGGCTTTCCTCCGGCAATTGACCATCGCTTCGTTCAGAACCTGCACACTGATCCGCGGCCCCTGCCCCAGGATGTCTTCCGCCCGATCCGCCTTTGGGCCGTCGTCAAGAAGGTAAAGGACGACATTTGTATCCGCGAATTCAGCGCTCATGCGCAGCGTCGCGGCTCAGGCGTGCGTCCTTGGATAGCTTTCCGCGAAACCGCCTTAGCCCTTGCAGGACTTCATCGGCGCGAGGTTGGCGCTGGACAAGCAAAGTACTGTCGTCCTTTATCAGATCGATTTGGTCACCCTCTTTGAGGCCAAGTTCGCGCACAAGATCGGCAGGCAGCCGGACCGCGAGCGAATTCCCCCATTTTGCAACTTGCATGGTGTCGTTCCTCCACGTGGATATACGATCCTATATGTATATCATCTTGCCGCAATTGCCAAGATCAGCATGCGACGACGACGGCGAACGGGCTTGTGTTTCGACGGTGAGATCACACAAGATGTGGAAAAAACTTGCGCGAATCCGACTCTTACGGCAATAGTCACGGAAACGAGGCAAAAAACGTCAATAACCGTGAACACGCCAAAGATGCGTAGCGCGGATCGAGAGGGCAGATGAACAAGACTTTCGTGCATCAGGACCTGAACGCGGTCATCCGCCAGCATTCCGAGTGGCTGGCCAACCAGCTGCATTCACAACGCGAGAGCCTGTTTCCCCCTGACGCCACAAAGGAAATGCGCAAATTCACCTCCGGCGAGGCGGCGGCGCTTCTTGGTGTGAACGACTCATACCTGCGCAAAATCAACCTTGATGGCAAGGGCCCTTCGCCTGAACTGACGGCCGGCAATCGTCGCCTGTATTCCGCGCAGGATATTCAGGCCCTGCGTGTCCTGCTGGAAAAGACCGCGCGAAAGCCTGGAGACTATATCCCCGGACGGCGTGACGGCGATCACCTGCAAGTCATCGGTGTGATGAACTTCAAGGGTGGTTCGGGCAAAACCACGACTTCGGCACACCTTGCACAACGGCTGGCCTTGAGCGGTTATCGCGTCCTGGGCATTGATCTTGATCCGCAGGCCTCATTCACGGCGTTACATGGCGTACAGCCCGAATTCGATCTGACAGATGGCGGCACGCTCTATGACGCGATCCGCTATGACGACCCAGAGCCGATCCGCGCCGTCATCCGCAAGACCTATATCCCGAACCTCGACCTGATCCCAGGTAATCTGGAACTGATGGAGTTCGAACACGAAACGCCGCGTGCTCTTTCACAAGGCAACGCAGGCCTGTTCTTTTTCCGCGTGAAAGAGGCGTTGGCGCAGGTTGACGGCGATTACGACGTTGTGGTCATCGACTGCCCGCCGCAACTGGGCTTTCTCACCATGTCCGCACTTTCGGCCGCCACCGGCGTGCTGGTCACAATTCATCCGGAAATGCTCGACGTGATGTCGATGTCGCAATTTCTGCGCATGACGGCTGATCTGATGGACGTGATCGCCGAAAGCGGTGCGGACATGTCCCACGACTGGATGCGCTATGCGCTGACACGCTATGAACCTCAGGATGCACCACAAAACCGGATCGTCGCCTTTCTGCGCACCATGTATGGCGATGCGGTGCTCAACTCGCCAATGCTCAAATCCACGGCGATCTCCGATGCAGGTCTGACAAAGCAAACCCTATACGAAGTCGAGCGGAGCGCCTTTACCCGCACGACCTACGATCGCGCCCTTGAAAGCCTGAACGCGCTGAACGACGAAGTCGCTGATCTTATTCAGAAAACGTGGGGGCGGGCATGACGAGTGGCAAGAAGAAACGGATGTCGATGCTCGACAATCTCGCGGCAGCCGGTGGCCCGGCCCCTGCCCCTCAGGCTGGCGCCGTAACCCCTATGATGACGTCCAACCGCGCCCTGCGCTCGGCCCGTGATGCGGTCGATTCACATCATGTCTGGGAACTCGACCCGGCCAGTATCGTCGACGACCGAATGGCCGACCGGCTTGATCCGGCGGATGTGCATGATCTACGCGCCGCAATCGAGGCGAATGGTCAGACCGTACCAATTCTTGTGCGTCGGCACCCGTCAGAGACGGACCGATATCTGCTCGTCTATGGTCGCCGCCGGCTCGAGGCGATCCGCCAGTCCGACAAGGTCGCCAAGGTGCGCGCACTGGTCGCCAATCTGGATGATGACAGCGCCCTGCGTGCGCAGATTGCCGAAAACATGGCGCGCCGCGATTTGTCCTTCATTGAAAAGGCGATTTTTGCGCAAGAACTCGTATCGTCGGGCTTTGGAAATCAATCACAGGTTGCAGAAATTCTGACCGTGACCAAATCTTCGGTGTCCATGGCCATCGCCATCGCCGACATGGTCGGTACAGACCTCATCCGCGCCATCGGTGCCGCACACGGCATCGGCCGACCCCGGTGGGAGGCCATGGGCCGTGCCATCGCGGACAACGGCCTGGATCGGGGCAGCCTGATCCGCCTTGCTGAGGAAACCCATGGCAAGGCCGATGTGGCCATGGTGATTGATGCCGCACCTGCGACCGACGACCCCTCTGTGCAGGCGTTCGAGGCCGTGTCGAAGGTTGTCACAAGGTTAGTCAAGCCGGCCAAGGCCCCCTCCCCTTCTGCTGCATCCAGTCAGCCGCTCAGGATTGGGGGCAAACGTGGCGGCACGCTCAAACGCACCGCCAAAGGGATCTCGATCGAGTTGCAGAATAGTAAGTTTGCCGACTGGGTAGAGTCTGAAGCTGATGATTTGATTGAAGAACTTCACGAACGCTGGAAGCAGCGTTCAGAAGACTGAGGAAGAGCAGAAACCAAAAACAGGAGGCACGAAAAAGCCAAAGAAAAGGTCCCGCAAAGCGACCGCCCTACGAGACCCTGACTTGTTCTTAGCACTCTCAAGTTAGTCTCGGACGCCGTTTTTCGCAAGTCTTAAGTGATTCGCGGACCCTGATTTCTTTGTCTTCGTGAATGTAAAATGGACTACACCCCCGTAACGCCTTTCAGGCGACCCATAAATGCTGCCATTCTGCACTATCAGGCAGCGGCGCAACAGGACCTCCCGCCTTCCGGCGTCAACAAATGGGAAGCACTTCGCGAACTCGCCGCTGCCCGTATCGCCTTCGGCTTGTCCGACCGTGATTTGAGCGTGCTTCAGGCATTGGTCAGTTTCCATCAGGCCACGATCGTTGGCGGGAACCATAGTGAAACTGTCGTGCATCCGTCCAACAAGGCTATTTGTGAGCGCCTGAACGGCATGCCCTGTTCGACCATGCGGCGGCATCTGGCGAACGTGGTGCAAACCGGTTTCGTCGTGCGTCGCGACAGTCCCAATGGCAAGCGTTACGCGCGCCGGTATGGGGACGAAAAGATCGCTTTCGGCTTCGATCTGGCCCCCCTCGCCCAACGCTTCGTTGAAGTGTGCGAAGCCGCAGAGGCTGTCCGTGCTGCGGAGGAGCGCTACAAGCGGCTTAGATCCACTGTAAGCCTCATGCGCCGTGATCTAGCGGGTCTCGTCGATTACGGCCGCTCTCTGCGCCCTGACCGCGCCATCTGGGACCAGGCGTCCGACCTATGCGTCCTGACGGCGCGCGACCTTCGCCGCAAGCTCGACTTTGCAGAGTTGCAGCAGATTGAATCTGCGTTGTCCGAAGCCCTCAACGCCATTAGGGACCTGTTGGAACCAGTGCAGTCACAAGATATGAGCACCAATGAAGTCACAAATGAGCAGCACCATAAGAATTCAAATAAAGACTCTTATGTTTTTGAACCACGCTTAGAGAAAGCGCAGGGCGAGGGCAGCGCCTCCGATCCGGCGGCAGCACTGGTTGCAGAGGGTAGTACTGATGAGCCTGTCTCGGTCGATAACAATCTACCTAGAATACCCCTTGGTCTCGTTTTGGCCGCTTGCTCTGAATACCGAACTTACGCTGAACGACCTGTGCGCCACTGGCATGATCTAGTAAGGGTTGCCGATGTAATAAGACCTATGATGGGGGTCTCTCCTTCAGCGTGGGATGAGGCCAAACAGTACATGGGCCCGGAAGAGGCATCGGTGGTCATCTTGGCAATGTTGGAACGCTTCGGCGACATCCGGTCACCTGGTGGGTATTTGCGGTCGCTGTCTGCAAAGGCTGCACTCGGTGAATTCTCCTGTGGTCCCATGATCATGGCCCTTATGAGAAAGGACGCTGCATGAAAAGTTCACAGCTGTGAACCTGTCTTCTACGCGACGAAACAAGACGCAGTTCACAGCTGTGAACTCATTGTTTAGGGGATCCATCCACTTTCTCCCTGGGTGCGCTTTCCTGCGCAGAGCGCGGACTAACGAAAATCACACAGTCAGGTCACCATCTCCAAAGAGGTTTGGAAAGAGCCGCTCTCGATAATCCAACGGAAACGCCAACCGAACTGGCGTCTTCGGCGAGGCGGAAGTCAGGTATCCGGCGGCGGTCAGTTTACTCAGCGTGTTGCGAGCGGTACGCTCGGATGTCTTGAGCACAATCTGCGCATCGCCTCGTTCCAGTGCCCCATGCCGAAGAACCGCCGAGATTAGTTCCGGCGCTCGCTTGTCATCGATGGTATCTGCAACAAGACGACGATACCGTTCGTCCAGTCCGCCGAGATCGAACAATCTTGCTGAGAAGCTGATCTGGTCGAGCGTCACCTTTAGGAACCATTCACTGAACGTCTTCAGTGCCGCTTCTGACAGGTTCCCCCGCCCGTCGCGGTCTCCGCGACGTGGACTGTCGGCCAGATCCATCATCCGTTTGTACTCGCCCCGATCGGTTAGTCCGCGGGCCAGCCCACGTGATACGGACCAGAGTCCTTGGCCACCAATCCCCGCTGTGAGGGCCATGGCATGAGACATCAGTCTGCTGACACGGCCGTTACCATCCGGGAAAGGGTGGATGTAGTTGAGCCGGTGATGTGCAGAGGCGATCGCGATGATCCGTCCGCTCGAAGACCGCGCCGCAATCTGAAATCGTTTGTCGAAATGGTCCATGAATGCCGCGACGCGCGACGATGAAGGAGGTAGGTGGCGCCCGACCGCAACTTCCCGATC
>DRFF01000197.1 GCA_011050685.1 Aurantimonas coralicida | reverse complement strand
GCACATTGCCTATGCCGACCGCAGCGACGTCGCCACGCTGGTACTGGAAGCATCGAGCCCGCCGCCGGAGAAGCTGGTTCGCCAGATCGCCGCGGACTGCGACGTCGCGGCGGACAATCTTGTTATCATCTTCGCGCCGACCCAGAGCCTCGCAGGCTCGGTGCAGATTGTCGGCCGCGTCGTCGAAGTCGCCCTGCACAAGGCGCATGAGCTGAAATTCGACCTGTCGCGCATTGTCGAGGGCATGGGCACCGCCCCGCTCAGCCCCCCGCATCCGGATTTCGTGACAGCGATGGGCCGCACCAACGACGCGGTAATCTATGGCGGCCGCATCCTCCTCCACGTCACCGGTCCCGCCGACGACGCCAAGGCCCTCGCCGAGCAGCTTCCAAGCAGCACATCCAAGGACTACGGCACGCCCTTTGCGGAGATCTTCCGCCAATACAAGGGCGACTTCTACCAGATCGACCCAATGCTGTTTTCGCCGGCCGAAGTCGCGGTCGTGGCATTGGAGACCGGCGAGACGTTCAGAGGCGGCGCGGTCGATCCCAAGCTCGTCGACGCGTCCTTTGATTGATGCACCCTCCCTGGGTCCGGCGCGAATTCTGCTCGTCACGGGGCGGATCGACCGGCACGCCCGCGAGCTGATCCAGGCATTCGGCGACCTCGGCGCGGAGGTTCATACCGCGGGCCTTACCGAGATCGGTTTCGACACCGGCTCGGCCAGCGGCCTCGCCATTCCGCATTTCGGCGTAAGCCTTCCCGACGCGGTCTGTGTACGCACCATGGATGCCGGCAGCTTCGAGCAGGTGACGCGTCGGCTTGGGGTACTGCACGCCCTCACCCGGCTGGGAATTCTCGTGTCGAACGACGCACGGGCGATCGAGAACTGTGTCGACAAGTCGATGACCAGCTTCCTGATCGCCCGCGCTGGACTGCCGAGCCCGCGCAGCTTCGCTGTCGAATCCCGCACCGAAGCCCTGCGAATCCTGGCGGCAGAGGCCGGCCCGCTGGTGCTGAAGCCGCTGTTCGGCGCGCAGGGCAAGGGGCTGAAGCTGATCTGCACCGCCGACGATCTGCCGGCGGCCGAGGAAATTGCCGGCGGCGTCTATTACCTGCAGCGCTTCGCCGGGGTCGAAACGGCCGGGCGCTGGAACGACGTGCGCATCCTCGTCTCGGCCGGCCGCGCCGCCGCATCGATGCGGCGTGAGGCCGCCAGCTGGATCACCAACGTCAAGCAGGGCGCCGAGCCGCTGCCGATGCCGCCCGACGGTGACCTCGAGGCCCTCGCCGTCGCCGCCACCGAGGCCGTCGGCGGCGATTTCTGCGGCGTCGATCTCCTGCGCGACGCGGCTGGACGCGCTCAGATCATCGAGGTCAATTCGATGCCCGCTTGGACTGGGTTAAAAAAAGCCACCGGCTGCGATCTCGCCGCGATCCGCGCGCGCGATCTTCTGGCGCAGGTTGAAGCGCGGCGTGCGGCGAGCGCCTTTAGGCCTCTGTCGGCAGCAGAATGAGCATCAAACCGGCCATGATCGAGGCGGCCTTCCTTGCCGCATGCCGGGCCGAGCTCGACGCAGTGAAACCGGGCAACGTCCACCGCTTCGCCCCCGGCCATGGCATGAGCGCCACCACCTTCGAGGCCGCAGCCCTCGCGGCCGCCCCCTTCATCGCCATGGCCGGCGCCAGCGTGGGCGCCCGCGCGCTCGGTGCCACCGAGGCAAGCTGGGCGGCGACCGGCATGAACACCAATCTCGGCATTCTGCTCCTCGCCGCCCCGCTCGCCGCGGCAGCCGAGATCGCTGACGATGTCTCCGCAATGTCTGGTTCAAGCCTCGGCGCGCTTCGCCGAGCATTGGAAGCCGTCCTTGCCGATCTCGGGCCGCAGGACGCGCGAGACGTCTTCACGGCGATCGCGCGCGCCTCTCCCGGCGGCCTTGGCAACCGGGCTACCCACGACGTCCGCTCACCACCGGCGATTGGTTTGATAGACGCCATGCGCCTCGCCGAGGCGGACGATCTCGTCGCCCGGCAATATGCCAACCGATTTCGCGAGATTTTCGACATCGGAGTTGCCGCGATCGCCGCTTCCGGCCGAACCGGAGAAACATCTCCGGGACGCAGCCCAGCCCTCAATTGTTTTATTGCCTTCTCTACCCGATTTCCCGACAGCCATATCCTGCGCAAATTCGGGCCAGACGTGGCCGAATCCATACGGATACGAATGGACGCATTCGCCAAGCGATTGAGCCAAGAGACAAATCCGGATGCGGCCTCCGCCCTCCTTCTGGGCTTCGACGCAGAACTGAAGCGCGAAGGCATCAACCCCGGCACTTCGGCCGACCTGACCGTCGCCAGCCTTTTCGCGATGAACCTTGCGGAAGCCGTTCGGTGGTGATTGACTGTCGTTCATAGGGGGCCATTTGACCCTTTTGCTATCTGGCTAACCGGTCCCGTGCGGGACGCCGCCAACAAGGATAGCCGTATGCCGGACCTGTCGTGTCCGGCGACCGGGAGGAGGAACGGTCGTGCGGCCTAATCCAGGCGCGTGGATATGTTGCCTTTCGGGAATCGGAAGTTCTTTAACCGGGCCGGCGGCGACGCCGGACCAGTTAGCAGTCTATTTGTGGAGGAATAGCTCATGGCAACCATCAACAAGGTCATGGTCGGCGAATCGCTCGTCGGCGAAGGCAACGAAGTCGCCCATATCGACCTGATCATCGGACCGCGCGGCAGCGCGGCGGAGTCGGCGTTCTGCAACTCGCTGACCAACAACAAGGACGGCTTCACCACGCTGCTCGCGGTGGTGGCCCCGAACCTTCCGTGCAAGCCGAACACGGTGATGTTCAACAAGGTGACCATCAAGGGCGCCAAGCAGGCCGTCCAGATGTTCGGCCCGGCCCAAACCGCCGTCGCGCGCGCCGTCGCCGACTCGGTCGAAAAGGGCATCATTCCGGCGGCCGAGGCCGACGATCTGTTCATCTGCGTCGGCGTCTTCATCCACTGGGAGGCCGAGGACGACGCGAAAATTCGCGATTATAACTATCAGGCCACGATGGAATCCATCGAGCGCGCCATCAAGGGCACGCCGACGGCCCAGGAAGTCGTTGCCAAGAAGGGTACGGCGTCGCATCCGTTCGCCGGGGCTTAGACAAGAGACCATCCCGGAAAAGACGACAAGCCGGCGATGCCCGCCGGCCTTCTCCGGCGATTGGCCGCCAAATTCGGTTTCCAGTAGAGATCGACCTTCCACGGAAGAAACCAATGGAAAAGGGGCCCAGGCGGCCCCTTTTCGCTGGCTCTCAGCGGCAAAAACGCCGCAGCGCCTCCGGCGACAGCCGCCCGTCATGCAGCGCGGTCGCAATCAGCGCGCCAGCAATTCCGGCTTGTTCCAGCGCTTCGATATCCTCCGGCCCTCTGACGCCGCCGGCCGCGTAGACCGCCCGTCCCTCAGCGCGCGCGACGATGGCGCCGAGGCGGTCGAGGTCCGGCCCGGCACCGCTGCCGACCCGCGCCAGCGTCATGACGATCACCCGGTCCGGCCAAAGCGTCGCATCTTGGAGAATCTCCGGCGGCCCCAGGAACGCGTCACCCCTGAAATCCAGCGACAGGATGACCCGCTTCGGGCGGGTGAGCGCCGCAAGGACCGCCGCGTCCGCGATCGATTCGGTGCCCATTACCGCGTGCTGGCGCGGCGCCCGTTGCAGGCGTTCGGCGCCGGCCGCGGTCCGCAGGCCGGCGTCGACCCAGAACGCGGTATCCAGAAAGACCTCGCCCAGCGCGGACAGCGCGGCCGCGTTCGATGGCCGCCCTTCGATCGCGTCGAGGTCGGCGACATAGAAGGCGGGAAAGTCCCCCAGTCGCGCCAGCCCCGTGGCCACCGCGACGGGATCGGCGCTGTCGCTGAGCGGGGTTTCGATCGGCCGGTAGGCTTGGCGATCGCCCATGACCCCGCGCACGACGAGGCCGCCCTTGATGTCCAGCACCGGGATGATCCGCATAAAACCTCCGGGTCGCTTCGCTCGAACATTCGATGGTATAGGATGGCGCGTATCAGAGGCGGGCGGAAATAGTATGACAAGAACGCTGGGTTGGGACGTTGGCGGCGCGCATCTGAAGGCGGCGCTGGCCGAGGGGGATCGCGTCCTCAAGATCTGGCAGGAGCCCAGCCCGATCTGGCAGGGCCTCGCGCATCTAGATCGGGCTCTCGCGACCATTCTCGACGAGGTCTCCGGCGTCGAGCGCCACGCGATCACCATGACCGGGGAACTGTCCGATATCTTCGCCTCGCGTCGGGAGGGCGTCGAGCAGCTAGCCCGAGTCTTTACCGAGCGGTTATCCGGCGACATCTCGCTCTATGCCGGAGCGACGGGCTTCATCTCGACTGGCGATGCCGGTGCCCATGCCGCCGAGATCGCCTCGGCAAACTGGCATGCCAGCGCGGCGCTCGCTGCCGCCTCGATCGAGGAAGCGCTGTTTCTCGACATGGGCTCGACCACGACGGACATTGTGCCGGTCAGCGACGGCCACGTCCGCGCCCGCGGCTTCACCGACCGTGACCGCCTCGTTCACGGCGAACTGGTCTACCAAGGCTATACCCGCACGCCCCTGATGGCGGTGGAAAAACGTGTCCCCTTCGCCGGTCGCTCGATCCCGGTGATGAACGAGTCCTTCGCCACGATGGCCGACGTCCAGCGCGTCATCGGCATACTCGACGAGGTCGACGATCTGCATCCGGCCGCAGACAATCAGGAAAAGACGGTCGAGGCCTCACGCCGGCGCCTCGCCCGCATGGTGGGCATGGATGCCGCGGATGCTGGCGACGGCGCCTGGGAATGGCTCGCTCACGCCTTCGCCGAGGCGCAGATGCGGCACATCCACGACGCAGCGTTGCAGGTGTTGTCGCGCGAAGACCTGAGCGACGACGCCCCAGTGGTCGTCGCCGGCGCCGGTCGGCCCGTGCTGCGGCGCCTCGCGGCCCGCCTCGACCGCGGCGTCGTCGACTTCTCCGATCTGTTCGATTGCCCGGGCGAAATGCGCGACGACATCTGCCGCGCCGCTCCGGCGGCCGCCTTGGCGCTGTTGGCCGAAAGCCGCGGCTGAACCAGCCCGGCGTTCGTCACCTTATCGACGTCTCGGCTGGCGTGCTGGCAAGCCCGTCGGCCGGTCATCTCGGTGGCCGGGGGCTACGGGCGCCCGCCGGTCATCTTTCCCCCTCCATCTCCGCAAGATGGTCGATCACCTTCTCCAGCAGCCAGTACCAGGCCTGTTCCTCGTCGGGGCCGGCGGTCTTGTCGATGGCGATCTTCAGATAGGCGATCTCGTCCTCGATCTTCTCGGCCGGCAGCATCGTCAGCCGGCTGACCAGGATCGCCGCCTCCAGCACTGCCGCCTTGGCCCGGTTCATCCCCTGGAACGGCCGGTGCTGACCGGAGGCCGCGACCCGGCAGGTAAAGCGCGGCCGCCGCTCGTCCGGCGCGATGGAGACGACTTCCAGAACGTCATGGGCGAGCGCGGCCTCGAGCCGCGGCACCTTGCAGCCGTCGATCGGCGTCAGCGGCCAGTCCTTGCGCCCGGTCAGGCAGCCGGCGAAGATCTTCACCTCGTCGGTGTAGTTGACGACGGCGACGCCGGTCGCCTCCAGATTGGCCAGCGTCGTCGAGGGGCGGAACGGCGCGACCACCCAGCCCTCGCCGTCCTGGATAATCCCGAGCGGCGCGATGTGGACCTCGCCGGCGGCGGAGCAGGTGGTCAGGATCGTCTCGCGGATATAGGGCATCGGAACTCTCTGCATGGAAACTGAGACGCGGTCGGGCGCTACGATGATGGCGTCTTTTTCGCCTCTAACGTGTGCCCCGCCGCTTCGAGCTTCGTCCGGTCTCCCTCGACCGGCGGTGCGGCGACGCCGAAATCGATCGCCCCGTCCTGGGCGTAGCGCTTGCCGAGCCGCCAGGCGATCTCCGCCTTCTGCAACTCGGCACCCAGATAGAAGGCGTGGCCGACGTCGCCGTCGACTTCGATCTTGGGAAACAGTTCGAACGCGTCCGTTGCGATGAAATGGCCGTCGCGGTTGTAGAGGTGGATACCGTCCTCGGCGGTCTCGATCCGGTAGTTGCGGTCCTTGATCGCCGCCGCCTGTTCGGCAAGCTCGTCCGGCGTCGACGCGAAGGGCTTGACGTCATGCACTTGCAGCAATGCCTTGGAGTAGCCGCGCGGTAACGCCCCGTCCTCGCGGGCGGCAAAGAGCATGCGCCTGGCCGCGTCGTGCTCGGCGATCGTCGCCCGCGTATGCGAACTGACATGGACGACGAGGAGATTGCGGATTTCAAGCTCCGAGCAGATGCCGAGCAGCGTCGCGGTAATCCCCGACGTGTCGGCGTCGGTGAGCTCGGTGAGGTTCCCGGTGCCCATCAGAATGTCGACGTCCGGATAGGCTTCACGCAGACGATTGTAGCGGACCAGCGAGTCGGCAAAGCCGAAATGAATAGGATCGAGGATCGGGTCGGCGATGAAAGCGATGCCCATATCCTGCGCCGCGGAGATCGCGCGTTCCAGCGAACCAAAGTCATGGGGTCGGGCCGGCACGAGGATCGGCACGGCGTCGCCTTCGCCGGCGATCGCCAGCGTCTCCTCGGTCAGGGACAGGAGGAAGTCCGCCCCCGCCCTGTTGCCGCGCGCAAGCTCCTCCGGAGCGGCGGAATCGACGCTGACCAGATGGCCCTCGCCCTTCAGCGCCCGTACCGCGTCTTCGAGATGCGCGAAGGGCGTATCGGGCAGACAGCCGAGGTCGATGACGTCGGCGCCGGCCGCCCGCATCGCCGCCGCCCTCAGGACGATCTCGTCGACGGACAGCGCCGAGGCATCGACGATTTCGGCGAAGATACGCATGTCCTGCCGCGACAGATCCGGCGGCGCGCCCTTGCGGCCGAGAAAGGCCGGCAGATCGGCGAGTTCGTCCGGTCCGCGCACGAAAGGGATACTGAAATGCTGGGAGAGGCGGTCAAGATTCGCCCGGCAGCGGCCGGGAAGGATCACGCGGTCCGCCACCACCGGCTGTTGCAGCCGCCGCGATATGATCTCGCCGGTGGCGAGCGCCGCCACCTTCACCCCGATATCGGCGATCGCCCAGTCGAATTCGGTCGCGCCAAGCCCTCGCAGCAGGCGCTCGAGCCGTGGCCGCGCCAGATGTCCGGTCAGAAAGAGCAGCTTTTCGCGCGCCATGCCCGGCTATGTCGACCATTCCGGCGCGGTTGCAAAGCCGCCGGGCGGACGTAGCGCCAAGCCCGGATCCTCGGGGCTTCGCCTCACCCGGCGTTTGCCGCCACGAGTACGCGCCGCCGCATCACAGGATGCCCGGGAATTTCTCCCTCGGCCAGGCGTACGCCGGCAAGACTGAGATCCGCCGGTCCGGCGACATAGACGTCGGTTGCCGGATCGAGCAACTCGGTGAAACACTCGTCGACGATCTGTGCCCCGGCAAGAGCGTCGATGGTGGCGTTTTCCGGCAGATCGATCTGCTTGAACAGGCAAAGCCGTGCACCGGGAAGCCGTCCCGCCAGCCAGGCGGCAAGACTATCCGAGGTCACGCTCCAGTTTTTGGGGATCTCCGGCGCCGAAAGCACCAGCTGGCGCGGCATCCAGACCGGGATGTCGCCGCGTTCGAGCGCCGCCATGATCGCGGCCTCGTCCGCCGCCTTGACCATCCGCCTGCCGAGACCGACGAGCGCACAGCCGAACTGCTCCATCGCGAGGATCGCCATCTCGTGCGCCGCCTCGTCGCCGAAGCCCATGCGCGGCTGGTAGCGCCTGACGGCATTGGCGAAGGGCCCGCCGCCCGGCACGACGACGATCGGCAATCGCGCCTGCTCGATCGCCGCCACCCACCGCACCAGATCAGGCGACGCCGCGCAACTGCCACCGATCTTGACGACGAGAATGTCCTTCATGCCTTGCCACCTGCCCTTCGAATGCGTTTCTCCCGGGTGGAATGCCGATCGGATTCCACCCCATGTGCCTTGCCGGCCTTGACTGGCCGCTCTGATCGTTGGCGAACGCCGAGGCGCTCAACCGCAAGGTGACAAGAGAACGACGCTTCGCCGCCGCTGTAAAGCGCTGATTTCGAATGGCCCTACCCGGTCGGTCCGGCGCGGCGGCGCGTCACCGCGATCCCGACGGCAGCGGGACCGAGCTCGCGCTTTTCGACCCGCACCGTCACTTCGCGGACGCGGGCATCTTCGAGGACGGTCTCGGCGAGGTCCAGCGCCAGCGTCTCGACGAGGTCCGTATGCCCGCGCGCGGCAAGGCTGCGGATCGCGTCGATGATCACGTCGTAGGAATAGATCTCGGCCATGCTCCGGGCGCCTGCGACGATCGGCTCGATCTCGGCCTCGACGGAAAACCGTACCTTTTGCGTGCGGCCGCGCTCATGGCCGTAGGCGCCGATTTCCATCGGCAGGGTGAAGTCGCGCACGAAAATAAGGTCGCCGGCGACAGCGGTCGACGCGACACTCCTTGAGGCGTCTTGCTCCGCCGGGATCAGCGCGCGGATCGCCCGCACCGCCTGAAGATCGACCGGCCCGGCCCGCGGGCCAGCCGTCAGGGCGCCGCGAAAGCCGAGATAATCGGGCCGCAGCACCGCCAGCCGCGGCACATCCGGCGGCTCCAGCGAGCCGGCGAGCCCGGTGATCAGCCCGAGCCCCCGCGCCTTGGCGACGAAATCCGCCAGCTCCGCCAGCGACAGATACTGAAGCAGTCCGCCGCTCGACTTGCCGATCGTGTCGATCATAGCGCCGGCAAATCCCGCCTCGGCCAGCACCGTCAGCAGCGTAAAATCCGGGTCGCCATCGGCGAAGAACACCGCGATCAGCCGGCTGCGAGAGGCCGGCTCCCGCAGCGCCTCGATGACGGCGACGCGCTCCTCCCGACTGGCCTGAAACAGGCCGATCTTCACATAGTCGGCCGCTTGCCGTGCTTCGACCGCGCGCCGGACGACGTCCGGCTGCATCGGCAGG
>DRFF01000196.1 GCA_011050685.1 Aurantimonas coralicida | reverse complement strand
GGCTCCCGCCGCGCCGCCGATGACGATGTTCTGGGGCGTCGAGCGCTTCAGCCACATGGTGTAGACGACGGCGTAAAAGAAGATCGTGAAGGCGAGCAGCCCGGCGGCGAACCAGTTCGAGGCGAGACCGAGCAGCGAAACCGCCAGCAAAGACAGCCCGAGCCCGAAGGCCAGTGCCGTCTCCGGCTCGACACGCCCGGCCGGGATCGGCCGCTTCGCCGTGCGCGTCATAACGCCGTCGATGTCCGCGTCATACCACATGTTGAGCGCGCCCGAAGCGCCCGCGCCGATCGCGATCGACAGGATCGAGATAACCGCGAGCGTCGGATGCAAAGAGCCAGGGGCCAGCGCGAGGCCGGTGATCGCGGTGAGAACCACCAGCGACATGACCCGAGGCTTGAGTAGCGCCAGGAAGTCACGCGGCTCGGCAAGGCTCACGCCGTTGGAGCGCACCTCGCTGTTGGTGGGGCCGAGAAGCGTCAAGTCGAACCTCGAACTCGTCCATCTGACCGGTGTCCGGTCGCATTGAGCGCCCTCCCGAATGGGAAGGCCCCGAATATTGGCGCGCCCGGCCCGAAGACCGTAGCGCATTTACCGTGCGGCGTCAGCCGCCGCGTCTCACTTCACGCGCGGCAGCTCTTCCCACTGGTGGTAGGGCGGCGGCGAGGACAGCTGCCACTCGAGCGACGTCGCTCCCGCACCCCAGGGATTGGGGCCGGCGATCCGCTTTTTGGCGAAGGCTTCCCAAATTCCATAGAGGAAGATCGCGACGCCCACGGCCGAGATGTAGGAGCCCATCGACGACACGAAGTTCCAGCCCGCGAACGCCTCCGGGTAGTCGGCGTAACGACGTGGCATCCCGGCGGCGCCGAGGAAGTGCTGCGGGAAGAACAGAATGTTGACGCCGACGAAAGTCGTCCAGAAGTGAATCTTGCCGATCATCTCGTTGTACATGTAGCCCGACATTTTCGGGAACCAGTAGTACCAGGCCCCAAAGATAGCGAAGACCGCGCCCAGCGACAGCACGTAGTGGAAGTGGGCGACGACGTAATAGGTGTCGTGCAGCACGCGGTCCAGGCCGGCATTGGCCAGCTTGACGCCGGTGACGCCGCCGACGGTGAACAGGAAAATAAAGCCGAGGGCCCACAGCATCGGCGTCTTGAACGACAGCGAACCGCCCCACATCGTCGCGATCCACGAGAAGATCTTGATGCCTGTCGGCACCGCGATGACCATGGTGGCGAACACGAAATAACGCTGCGTGTTGAGCGAGATGCCGGTCGTATACATGTGGTGCGCCCACACAACGAAGCCGACGACGCCGATCGCAACCATGGCGTAGGCCATTCCGAGATAGCCGAAAACCGGCTTCTTGGAGAAGGTCGAGATGATGTGGCTGACGATGCCGAAACCGGGCAGGATCAGGATGTAGACCTCTGGATGTCCGAAGAACCAGAACAGATGCTGGTACAGGATCGGATCGCCGCCGCCCGATGGATCGAAGAAGGTCGTGCCGAAATTGCGATCGGTGAGCAGCATGGTGATCGCGCCGGCAAGCACCGGCAGCGACAACAGCAGCAGGAAGGCGGTCACCAGCACCGACCAGGCGAACAGCGGCATCTTGTGCAGGGTCATGCCCGGCGCGCGCATGTTGAGGATGGTGGTGATGAAGTTGATCGCACCGAGGATCGACGATGCGCCGGCGATATGAAGCGAGAAGATCGCGAGATCGACGGCAGGTCCGGGATGACCCGATGTCGACAACGGCGGATACAGGGTCCAGCCGGTGCCGGCGCCGTTGGAACCGGGAGCTCCCTCGACGAACATCGACAGAATCAGCAGCGGGAAGGAAACAGCGAGCAGCCAGAACGAGATGTTGTTCAGCCGCGGAAACGCCATGTCCGGCGCGCCGATCATGATCGGCACCATCCAGTTGGCGAAACCGCCGATCAGCGCCGGCATGACCATGAAGAAGATCATGATCAGGCCATGCCCGGTGGTGAACACGTTGTAGAGCTGCGGATCGCCGAAGATCTGCAAGCCGGGCTCCTGGAGCTCCATGCGCATCGCAACGGAGAGGCCACCGCCGATGATGCCCGCACAGATCGCGAAGATCAGATAGAGCGTCCCGATGTCCTTGTGATTCGTCGAATAGACCCAGCGCGTCCAGCCGGACGGCTTGTGAGCGTCATGGGCGTCGTGGGTGGCGCCATAGGCCATTGTCGATCTCCCTCAAACCCTGTTGGTGTTCAGCGACCGGCAACGGCGATGCCGTCCGCGGAGTCGATCTCCGCGGTCAGCTGCGCGTTGGCGTTCTCTAGATCCTGCGAAGCAGCGGCATACCAGGTGGCGAACTGCTCCTTCGAAACGACCCGGATGGCGATCGGCATATTGTAGTGAGCCTGGCCGCAGAGCTCCGAGCACTGGCCGTAGAAGATGCCCTCCCGCTGCGCCTCGAACCAGGATTCGTTCAGGCGACCGGGAACCGCATCGACCTTGACGCCCATCGACGGCATCGCGAAGGCGTGAATGACGTCAGCCGACGTCGACAGCAGGCGAATCACCGTATCGACGGGAACGACCACCTCGTTGTCGACCGCCAGGAGATGGGGATAGGTCCCCTTATCCTGCTTGCCGGCGCCATCGCGATCTTCCTCCAGCAGAGGATAGGATTCATACGAGACCGTCTCGGCCTGCGCCTGCGCGGTGCCATCCGCCGGCTGATATTCGTAACCCCAATACCACTGATAGCCGGTCGCCTTGATGGTCAGTTCCGGCTCGCTTGGCGGATTGTACTGCGCCGTCAACAGCTGGAAGGACGGGATTGCCAGGAACAGGAGGATGATCACCGGCGCGACGGTCCAGACGACCTCGATCAGCGTATTGTGGCTGGTGCGGGACGGGACCGGATTGCGGCTTTCGCGGAAGCGGTAGATGCACCACCCCAAAAGCGCCGCGACGATGATGGTGATCGGGATGACGAAGGCCAGCGCGTACCAGTTGAACCATTGAATCTGGCTCTCGATAGGCGACATGGCGTCCTGAAGCAGGATCTGCCAGGGATGCGGCTGTCCGGGAAGCAGGTCCGCTTCCTGCGCGATGGCGGCTCCGGCCGTCGAAAGAAACGCCGTTGCAGCTAAGATCGATCGTCTCACTCGCATTGTCTCCTGTCGCGCTCGCGTCAGTCCCTGATCCGGAACGGATACTGCTTGGAACCAGCGAACGCCAGCACCAAAACATATGATAATCCGAATATGTCCGGTAGCCCAGTGCTTCAAACCACGAAACCTGGTTTTCCGCAACATCTTAGAACGGCCCTCCACTTGCGACATATTCGCGATGCCGCGGGCATAATCCGAGCAACATCAGTCGTTAGCGAGGCTTTGTGCGAAAGGACGGTGCTCGCGCGACGCGCGTTTTATGCGATTATCCCCGTGCTATGGACATCCGCCTCGCCGGCAAGCGGCATCGCCGGTAACCAATTATTTGCCATAGAAGCGGCAAATGAGAAGCAAGCCTGATTCGGATTTTACGATGACACATGCCTTTCTGCCGCGACTCGCGGCCCTCGTCCTGATGGCCGCCGCAGCCGCGGCGCAGCCCGCCGCGGCGCAATCCGGCGCCACCGGAACGGTCAAGTCCCAGCACGGGGCGTGGGCCATTGTCTGCGATCAGCCGGCCGGCGCCTCCGGCGAACAATGCGCCCTGCTTCAAAACGTCGTGGCCGAAGACCGCCCCGAAGTCGGCCTGTCGATCGTCGCGCTGAAGACCGCGGACCAGCAGGCGCGCATCCTGCGCGTGCTCGCCCCGCTCGGCATTCTTCTGCCCAACGGCCTCGGATTGTATGTCGACGGCAACGACATCGGCAGAGCGCAGTTCGTGCGCTGCTTCCAGGACGGATGCTTCGCTGAGGTGGTTCTCGCCGACGAACTGCTGGAAACCTTGTCCGGCGGCAAGATGGCGACCTTCATTGTCTTCCAGACGCCCGAACAGGGCATCGGTATCCCGGTAGACCTCGACGGCTTCAAGGACGGCTTCGCCGCCCTGCCGTGATCGCGGCGAACGCCGGCCGGAGCCGCGCGGCTGTCTCGTGCCCCCAGCCGTTGGCATACGGCCCGTCCGCTCTTATGTCGTGGCTCTGAATCTTTCGACCGAGGAGCCTGCCATGACCGCGTCGCTGATCGAGCGCTTCGACATTTCCAGAGCCGAGATCGACACCATCCTTGGCGAAGCGCTCCAAGGCGCGGACGATGGCGAACTGTTCCTTGAATATCGCGAATCGGAATCGCTGGTGTTCGACAATGGCCGCCTCAAGGCCGGCAATTTTTCGACCGACCAGGGCTTCGGCTTGCGCGCCGTCGCCGGTGATGCCGTCGGCTACGCCCATGCGGGTGACTTTTCCGACGCGGCCCTGAAACGCGCAGCACAGGCCGTCACCGCCGTGAAAACCGGTCATCACGGGACCTATGCTGAGCCGCCCGCCGGCACCAATCGCAAGCTCTATGGCGACGAGAACCCGATTCCCTCGCCGGGATTTGAGGCGAAGGTCAAGCTTCTCCAGGACATCGACGCCTATGTGCGGGCCAAGGGCGAGGATGTGCGCCAGGTTTCGGTGACGCTCGGCTCGCAATGGCAGACGGTCGAGATCCTGCGCGCCGACGGACGGCTGGCCAAGGATGTGCGACCGCTGGTGCGGATCAACGTTTCGGTGGTCTGCGGCAAGGATGACCGGCAGGAATCGGGCTCGTTCGGCGCCGGAGGACGGACTGGCTTCGGCGAGTTTTTTGTCACCGAAAACTGGCAGCATATCGCCGACGAGGCGCTGCGCCAGGCCCGGGTCAATCTCAGCGCCGTTCCCGCCCCCGCCGGCACTTTCGACATCGTGCTCGGGTCCGGCTGGCCGGGCGTCATGCTGCACGAGGCGGTGGGCCACGGACTGGAGGGCGATTTCAACCGCAAGAAGACCTCCGCCTTTGCCGGCCTTATGGGCAGCCAGGTGGCGGCCAAGGGCGTCACCGTCGTCGACGACGGCACCATCGCCGAGCGGCGCGGCTCGCTGACCATCGACGACGAAGGCACGCCGACGAACCGGACCGTGCTCATCGAGGACGGCAAGCTGGTCGGCTACATGCAGGACCGCCAGAACGCCCGGCTGATGGGGATGGCCGCCACCGGCAACGGTCGGCGCCAGTCCTACGCCCATTCGCCGATGCCGCGTATGACCAACACCATGATGCTGGAGGGGTCGCACACGCCGCAGGAGATCATCGCCTCGGTCAAGGACGGCATTTATGCCGTCTCCTTCGGTGGTGGCCAGGTCGACATCACCAGCGGCAAATTCGTCTTCGGCTGCACCGAGGCCTACCGGATCCGCGACGGCAAGATCGAGGAGCCGGTAAAAGGGGCGATGCTGATCGGCAATGGACCGGAGGCGATGCACCGGGTGTCGATGATCGGCAACGACGTCGCCCTCGATACCGGGATCGGCATGTGCGGCAAGAACGGCCAGGGCGTGCCCGTCGGCGTCGGCCAGCCGCATCTGCGCATGGACCAGGTGACGGTGGGCGGCACCGAGGCGTGAGACGCCCCGGTTCCATCGTTATCCTGACTGGCGCTGGAATCTCGGCCGAATCCGGCGTCGACACCTTCCGCGACGAGGGCGGGATCTGGTCGCGGGTGAAGCTGGAAGACGTGGCGACCCCGGAGGGCTTCGCACGCGATCCGGCGATGGTCCACGCGTTCTACAATGCTCGCCGCGCGGGGCTTGCCGCGGTCGAGCCCAATGCGGCCCATCATGCCCTCGCCAAGCTGGAACGCGTCCATGATGGCGCGGTTACGCTGGTCACGCAGAATATCGACGATCTGCACGAACGCGCCGGCTCGCGAAATATCGTCCATATGCATGGCGAACTCACCAAGGCGTTCTGCGCGGCCTGCGGAACCCACTCATTGGCGGACGGTGATTTGAGCGCCGACCTGGTCTGCACCGCCTGCGGACATGCCGGCCGCATGCGCCCGGACGTCGTCTGGTTCGGCGAGATCCCCTATCACATGGACGACATCTACAAGCGTCTTCTGGCCGCAGATCTCTTCGTCTCGATCGGCACCAGCGGCGCGGTCTATCCGGCGGCGGGCTTCGTCGCCGAGGCGCGTGCAGCCGGAATCCGAACCTTGGAACTCAATCTCGATCCGTCGGACGGCACGCCGCTTTTCGACGAGGCCCGTCACGGCAAGGCAAGCGTCCTGGTGCCGGCGTTTGTCACCGATATCCTCGCCGGGATCTGACGCGCCAGCCGCCTTGGCCCGAAGCCAGCTTCTCCCCGCCGATCAGGCAGCCGCCGCCGTTACGGATACACGCGCTCGACAGTCCAAGGCGCACCTGGCTCCGTTCGCCGGAAGATCGCCCGGTCGTGCAAGCGAAACTGGCCATCCTGCCAGAACTCGATCTGGATCGGCACCAGACGAAATCCCGACCAACGGGCCGGTCGCGGAATTCCGCCGTCGCCATACTGTTCGCCAAGGTCGGCGACACGTTCCTCCAGCACCGCTCGGCTATCGAGCGGCCGCGACTGCTCCGACGCCCAGGCGCCGATCTGGCTGCCGCGCGGGCGCTCAGCAAAATAGGCATCGGCTTCGTCGTCGCTGACGATCTCGACCGGCCCGCGCAGCCGCACCTGACGGCGCAGCGACTTCCAATGGAAGCACATGGCGGCCTTGTGGGAGTGGAGGATCTGTTCCCCCTTGGCGCTTTCGAAATTGGTGTAGACCACGAAGCCCCGTTCATCGAACCCCTTCAGCAGCAGAATCCGGACGTCGGGAAGCCCTGCCTCGTCGACGCTGGCCAGCGCCGTGGCGTTCGGATCGTTCGGTTCGCTCTCCCGAGCGGCGTCGAGCCAGGTGGAAAACAGAGCAAACGGATCGTCGCCAACCGGCGTTTCACCAAAGGTTAAAGGTTCCTTCGCCATATTGGACCTGTCTTACCTTTCCGGGACATCTTGCCGAATCGCGCGCGGCAGCCTTAGACATAAAAGATTGATGGCACTGTTCAAAACTCTTTCAATGATCGCTCTTCTACTCGGCCTCGGCGGATGCGTCGTGGCGGGGCCGGGACTTGGCGCCATGGTGGATGACAGCCTCATCACCGGCTCGATCGCGCCGGCGGTCGAGGCCGCACCGACCCAGACGGCCGCACAGCCGGACCAGGTCTCGGACCAGCGCACCGTGCGCAACGCCGTCTCCGCTGCCGATATCGAGGGCGCCGGCGGGCGCTACGCCTGGGCCAATCCGCAGACCGGTGCCAACGGCGTCATCACGGCGCTGCAGGAAGTGCGCGCGGGACGGCAGATCTGCCGGAAATTCCAGACCTCCCGTCAGCGCTTCGACGGCATCGCTCTCTACAATGGCGAGGCCTGCACGGTCGGGGAAGGCGAATGGGCTCTCGTGCGGTTCGACGAAAATCGCTGATCCGCCTTCGTCAGCCTACGCTCCGCCCTTAAATTTCCCACCTTCCGCCTACATATAGGCTTTCGGCGCGGCCCGGCCGCTGCCCCCGTTCAACATCCGTCCGCATCGTGAAGGACCCATTGCCTCATGCGCGATCCTTACGCCGCTCTTGGCGTCGCAAAATCCGCGAGCGAGAAGGACATCAAGTCGGCCTTCCGCAAACTCGCCAAGCAGTACCACCCGGACGCCAACGCCAAGGATCCGACCGCCGCGGCGCGTTTCAACGAAGCCAACCAGGCTTACGAGATTCTCGGTGACAAGGAGAAGCGGGCGCAATTCGACCGCGGCGAGATCGATGCGGAAGGCAAGCCGAAATTCCAGAACTTTTCCGGATTTGGCGGGGGCGCGGGCGGCAGTCCGTTCGCCGGGCGGCGTGCCGGTCAGCCGGGAGGCTTTGAATTCCGCTCCACGGGCCGGGCGGAGGATTTCGGCGAGGAGAGCACGTTCTCCGACTTCTTCGAGCAAGCCTTCCGCGGCGCCGGCGCCGGCAGGGGGGGTGACCGCGCCGGGTTTTCGGCGGCCCGCGAGGCAGCGGCCAAGGCTGCGGACATCAAAGCCAACCTCAGGGTGCGGCTCGCCGACATCGTCTCGAACGAAAAGGTCGAGGCCATCTTCCCGAACGGGAAACGGCTGGCGATCCGGCTTCCCGATGGCGTCGAGGACGGACAGGTTATCCGGCTGAAGGGACAGGGCCAGCCGGCGGCCTATCCGGGCGGCGCGGCCGGAGACGCGCTCGTGACCATCAATTTCGCCGCGCATCCGCGCTTTCGGGTCGAGGGGCGCGATCTCGTCCACGATCTGCCGGTTCCGCTGAGGACGGCCGTGCTCGGCGGCAAGGTCGAGGTCGAGACGCTGGACGGGCGGATCGCCTTGTCGATCCCGGCCTGGACCGATTCCGGCAAGACCTTCCGCCTTCGCGGCAAGGGCCTGACCGCCAAATCCGGCGGCCGGGGGGGCCTTCTCGCCACCGTTCAGGTCATGTTGCCGACCGGCGATCACGAGCTTGCGGATTTGCTGAGACAGCGGGCCGAGAGCGAGAACGCGGCCGGATGACCGGTCGCGTTGCCATGCGTCTGTCGACCTCGTGCGCAGGGATACGCGGGAGGGCCGCGCTTGATGGCCGGCCGGGCCTATGTCATACCCGCCGCCGCAAAACTATCGATCGCCGAGACATCTGAAGGAACAACACCATGGCCCAGTCGACCGGTCTGATGGACGGCAAACGCGGCCTCGTCATGGGCGTTGCGAACAACCGTTCGATCGCCTGGGGTATCGCCAAGGCCCTCGCCGCGCAGGGAGCGGAGATCGCGCTGACCTATCAGGGCGACGCCCTGAAGAAGCGGGTCGGACCGCTCGCCGACGAGATCGGCGCGGTTCTTGCCGGACATTGCGACGTGACCGACGAGACCACGATCGACGCGGTCTTCGCCGATGTCGAACAGCGCTGGGGCAAGATCGATTTCCTCGTCCACGCCATCGCCTTTTCCGACAAGGACGAGCTGACCGGACGTTATGTCGAGACGTCGCGGGAAAACTTCCGCAAGACGATGGACATTTCGGTCTATTCCTTGACCGCCGTCGCGGCTCGAGCGGAGAAGCTGCTGGTCGATGGCGGATCGATCCTGACGCTAACCTATTACGGCGCCGAGAAGGTGATGCCGCACTACAACGTCATGGGCGTCGCCAAGGCCGCTCTCGAGGCATCAGTGCGCTATCTCGCCGTCGATCTCGGCAAGCAGGCGATCCGGGTCAACGCCATCTCGGCCGGGCCGATCAAGACGCTGGCCGCCTCGGGCATCGGCGACTTCCGCTACATTCTCAAGTGGAACGAATACAATTCGCCGCTCAAGCGCACCGTGACCACCGACGAGGTCGGTCAGTCGGCACTGTATCTCTTGTCCGACATGTCGCGCGGCGTCACCGGGGAAATCCATCATGTCGATTGCGGTTACCACACAGTCGGCATGAAGGCGGTGGACGCGCCTGATATCTCGGTGGTGAAGGATCTTCCGTAGGCGGCATCCCGGCTCACCATGACGCTCCCGAACCTCTATCTCTGCCGCCATGGCCAGACGGACTGGAACGCCGAAGGCCGCCTGCAGGGCCAGGAGGACATCCCGCTCAATGCCCTCGGCCGGGCTCAGGCGAAGCGCAATGGCCGCTATCTGCTCAGCGTCCTCGGTGACGGCGCAGGGGAATTTCGCTTTCTATCGAGCCCGCTCTCGCGCGCCACCGAGACGATGCGGATCATTCGCAGCGAGCTCGGCCTGGCCGAGGACGACTTCACAACCGACGCGCGCCTGGTCGAATTGCATTTCGGTGACTGGCAAGGATCGACCATCAAGGAAGTCCGAGCCCGGAACCCGGAGGGGATCGCGGCACGCAAAGCCGACAAGTGGAACTTCGTGCCACCCGGCCCCGATGCGGAATCCTACGCGATGCTCGCGGAGCGCGTGCGGCCGGTCTTCGAAGACTTGGGCGAGCCGACCATCGTCACCGCTCATGGCGGCGTCACTCGCAGCTTTCTGCGCTGTTACGACAACCTGGGCGCCGACGAGGCGTCGCATATCGGCATTCCGCAGGACCGCATCCTGCATTATCGGGACGCGATCGTCAGCTGGGTTTGATATCGCTCCGGGTCAGCCGGCATCCACCAGACGCAAATTGTCGGCCTGGTCGAAGATCAGCACGACGTTCATACCCGGCCGGACCGCTTCATAGTCGAAATGATCCGGCAGATCGTATATCAGTCCGTCGCTCAATTTCAGCTGCGCCCGGTCGCGATCGATCGATTCGATCGTGCCGTCGACCTCCTCCGCTAACGAGGGGATCGTCATCGCAACGGTCAGGAAGGACGTTGCGAAAAATGCAAGAATTTTTCTGGTCACCAGCTTGCCCTCGTTCCGATGTGCGTGCGTCTGCGACCCGTCTCGGTCGCGGCACTCGCCGGCCGCCCCCGAAGCAGCTTGCCGACAAGGACAGAAGTTCGCGCCGGATTGTGTCAATTCTCGTACCGTCCGGTTACGTTTGATGTCGATCGGTTGCATTTGACGGAGTTGGTTAAGCTACCGTAATCGAGCCGGACCCTCATTCTCTCTTCTCCTGGCGGAGTTCCATGTCTCACAACAGTTTCGGTCACCTGTTCCGCGTCACCACCTGGGGCGAAAGCCACGGTATCGCGATCGGCTGCGTCGTCGATGGCACCCCGCCAGGAATCCGCTTTTCGGAAGCCGACATCCAGGCGTTTCTGGACAAGCGCCGCCCGGGCCAGTCCCGCTATACGACCCAGCGCCAGGAGCCGGACCAGGTGCGCGTTCTGTCCGGCGTCATGCCGGGCGACAGCGAGGGCGAACTGGTCTCGACCGGCACCCCGATCGCGCTAGAAATCCAGAATGTCGACCAGCGCTCGAAGGACTATTCCGACATCGCCCGGCGCTACCGCCCCGGCCATGCCGACATCACCTACGATATGAAATATGGCGTCCGCGACTATCGTGGCGGCGGTCGCTCTTCGGCCCGCGAGACCGCGACGCGGGTCGCGGCCGGCGCCATCGCGCGGCGCATCGTGCCGGGTCTCATGGTGCGGGCGGCGCTGGTGCAGATCGGCACCATCGCCATCGACCGCGAGCGCTGGGACTGGGCCGAGATCGATCGCAATCCCTTCTTCTGCCCGGACGCGGAAACCGCCGAACGTTGGGCAACGCATCTCGACGCAATCCGCAAGCAGGGCTCATCGGTCGGCGCGGTCGTCGAAGTGGTCGCCGAAGGCGTTCCAGCCGGGCTCGGCGCGCCGATCTACGGCAAGCTCGACAGCGACATCGCCGCCAACCTCATGTCGATCAACGCGGTCAAGGGCGTCGAGATCGGCGACGGCTTTACGGCCGCGACGTTGAGTGGCGAGGACAATGCCGACGAAATCCGCATCGGCGCCGACGGCCAGCCGCAATTCCTGTCCAACCACGCCGGCGGCGTTCTCGGCGGCATCTCCACCGGCCAGCCGGTGGTGGGGCGCTTCGCGGTGAAGCCGACCTCGTCGATCCTGACGCCGAAACGCTCGATCAACGCCGATGGCGAGGAAGTCGACGTCATGACCAAGGGCCGCCACGACCCTTGTGTCGGCATCCGCGCGGTTCCGATCGGCGAGGCCATGGTCGCCTGCGCGATCGCCGACCATTATCTGCGCCATCGCGGCCAGACCGGACGCGGGTAAGCGAATGCGCAAGGACGTGCCCGCCACGGAATCGCGCGGTTGTGCCTGGCTCACAGCCTGCCTGTCGAGCGCCGTCCTGTTCGCCGCGACGCTGTCGCCCTTGCCGGCGGCCGAGCGCATTCCCGACGGCGAGATCGCCACGTCGGCCAGCGGCGATATCGCGGCCGCCTGGTTCGCCCGCCCGACCACGCGCTACGCCCACGGGATTCTCGGCGACGCGATCGAAGCCGGCTCGCTGGTCGCCAAGACGCGCGATGGCCGGACGATCGAAGCGGTTCTCCCCGCGACCCAGGTCTTCGAAGACCTGACGCCGCGCCTTGTCGATCTCGACGGTGACGGCCGCAACGAGATCGTTGCCATCCGCTCCGATGTCGCCCAGGGCGCGGCGCTCGCCGTCTACGGGCTGGACGGGGGACAACTGGTCGAGCGCGCCGCGATTCCGCCGATCGGCCGGCCGAGCCGCTGGCTGAACGTCGCGTCGCTTGCCGATCTCGATGGCGACGGCCAGCGGGATATCGCCATCGTGACGACGCCGCATATCGGCGGGACATTGGAAATCTACGCCTGGCGAGGCGGCGCGCTGCGCCTACGCGCCAGCCGGTCCGGCTACAGCAACCATGTCATCGGCTCGCGCGATCTCGATCTGGCGGAGGTCGTGCGCCTCAAGGGCGCGCCGGCGCTGGTCCTGCCGAATGCCGCGCGCACGGCGCTGGAAGTCGTGCGGGTCGAGCCGGAAACGATCACGCCCGTCGCCAGCATCGCGCTGGCGTCACGGGCGGTCGGACGCCTTCGGCTCAGCGCCGACGGCGAGTCGGTCGAGGTTCGAACCGAAGACGGCAGAACGGTGCGAATCAGCCTGACGCAGGTAGAGAATTGATCCGCAGGACAAAGGCGCTAGCTCGTTGGCCATGACAACCCGACTCTATCACCATCCGATCTTCGTCGAGCATCTCACCGGCTCGGGTCATCCCGAGCGGCCGGACCGCATGAAGGCGGTCGCCGCCGCCTTGGAAGACGAGGCGTTCCAGCATCTCGACCGGGTCGAGGCGCCCGAGGGAACGCTGGAGGCGATCTATCGCTGCCACCCGGAAGCCTTCGTCCGCAAGATCGCGACGGCGATCCCGGATGACGGCCTGGCGCGCATCGACGGCGATACCATCGTCAGCCCGAAGAGTTTTTCCGCCGCGTTCCATGCCGTCGGTGCCGCCATGGCCGGCGTCGACGACGTGATGTCGGGAGCGGCCGACAACGTCTTCGTCGCCTCGCGGCCGCCGGGTCACCACGCTGAAAGCAGCACCGCAATGGGCTTCTGCCTGTTCAACCAGGCCGCCATCGCCGCCCGCCACGCCCAGGCGACGCACGGCCTCGAACGGGTCGCGATCGTCGATTGGGACGTCCACCACGGCAACGGGTCGCAGGAAATCTTCTGGTCGGACCCGTCGGTTCTGTATTGTTCGACCCACCAGATGCCGCTCTATCCGGGTACCGGCGCCAAGAACGAGACCGGCATCGGCAACATCTTCAACGCGCCCCTGTCCGCCGGCGACGGCGGGCCGGCGTTCCGCGAGGCGTTCGCGTCGCGCATCCTGCCGGCGCTCGAGGCGTTCCAGCCCGATCTCATCATCATTTCGGCCGGCTTCGACGCGCATCGGCGCGACCCACTGGCCAATCTCATGCTCGAGGACTCTGATTTCGACCAGGCGACGGCGGAACTGATGGCGATCGCCGACACCTATTGCGGCGGCCGGGTTGTGAGCCTCCTGGAAGGCGGCTACGACCTTGAGGGGCTCGCGGTCTCGACCGCCGCCCACGTCAAGCGCCTGATGACCGGCTGACGCCGCACGCCCTGATGAGCTCGAAAGACGCGAACGCCATGACAGACATCGACGAAGCCGCCCTTCCGGCCGATGATTCCGACATCAAGCGCATGAGCTTCGAGGATGCGCTCGCGGCGCTGGAGCGGATCGTCTCGGATCTCGAACGCGGCGACGTACCGCTGGACCGCTCGATCCGCATCTACGAACGCGGCGAGAAGCTCAAGAACCATTGCGACCGCCTGTTGTCGGCGGCCGAGGACAAGGTGGAGAAGATCAAGCTGAACCGGCAGGGCAAACCGGTCGGCACGGAACCGCTCGACCCCGGCTGACGGGGCAATCAGGGACCGTGGGCCGCGCACCCTCGCGCCTCTCCTGGCAGGCGCGCGACCGAAATTCAGTTGTCTCCAACGGGTTGAACGGAGCAGGCTGGAACCAATTTAAACTAGATACGCGCCGTTCCAGCGCAACGATAAGACCTGCGAGGTGACGAAGTGCCCAACGAGTTGACGACACCGCTGCTCGACCAGATCGCCTCGCCGGCCGACCTTCGCCGGTTCAAGGAGAGCGAGTTGCGGCAGATCGCCGACGAATTGCGGGCCGATCTGATCGACGCCGTCTCCAAGACCGGCGGGCATCTCGGCGCTGGCCTCGGCGTCGTCGAACTGACCGTCGCACTCCATTACGTCTTCAACACACCCGACGACCGGCTGATCTGGGATGTCGGCCATCAGGCCTATCCCCACAAGATCCTGACTGGCCGGCGCGAGCGCATGCGCACCGTTCGCCAGGAAGGCGGCCTGTCCGGCTTCGCCAAGCGCACCGAAAGCGAATACGATCCCTTCGGCGCCGGCCATTCCTCGACCTCGATCTCGGCCGGCCTCGGCATGGCGGTGGCGCGCGACCTGTCCGGCGGCACCAACAACGTGGTGGCGGTGATCGGCGACGGCGCGATGAGCGCCGGCATGGCTTATGAGGCGATGAACAACGCCGGCGCGCTCGACGCCCGCCTCATCGTCATCCTCAACGACAACGACATGTCGATCGCCCCGCCGACCGGCGCGATGAGCGCGTATCTGGCGCGGCTGGTCTCGGGCAAGACCTATCGGACCCTGCGCAACCGGGCGAAATCGCTGAGCCAGCATCTGCCGGAATTCATGCGCGAAGGCGCCCGCAAGACCGAGGAATACACCCGCGGCTTCTTTACCGGTGGCACCTTGTTCGAGGAGCTCGGCTTCTACTATGTCGGGCCGATCGACGGCCACGATCTCGACCATCTCCTGCCGGTGCTCAAGAATGTCCGCGACGCCCAGACCGGGCCGATCCTCGTCCATGTCGTCACGCACAAGGGCAAGGGCTACGGACCGGCGGAGGATTCCGACGACAAATATCACGGCGTTTCCAAATTCGACGTCATCACCGGCGCCCAGGCGAAAGCCAAGGCCAACGCGCCGAGCTACACCGGCGTCTTCGCCGAGACGCTGATCCAGGAGGCGGGCGAAGACGACAAGATCGTCGCCGTTCATGCCGCCATGCCGGACGGCACCGGCCTCGACAAATTCGGCGCGGTGTTTCCGGCCCGCACCTTCGACGTCGGCATCGCCGAGCAGCACGCGGTCACCTTCTGCGCCGGGCTCGCCAGCGAGGGCTACAAGCCGTTCGCGGCGATCTATTCCACCTTCCTGCAGCGCGCCTACGACCAGATCGTCCATGACGTCGCGATCCAGAAACTGCCCGTGCGCTTCGCCATCGACCGCGCCGGCTATGTCGGCGCCGACGGGCCGACCCACGCGGGCGCCTTCGACACCGGCTTTTTATGCCCCCTGCCCGGCATGGTGGTGATGGCCGCCGCCGACGAGGCGGAGCTGCGCCACATGGTCCGCACCGCCGCGCTTTACGATGACGGGCCGATCTCCTTCCGCTATCCGCGCGGCAGCGGCACCGGCGTCGACATGCCCGAGCGCGGCGAAGCACTCGCCATCGGCAAGGGCCGCGTCGTCAAGGAAGGCACCAAGGTCGCGATCCTCTCCTTCGGCAGCCGGCTCGCCGACAGCGTCGCCGCGGCAGAGGAGCTCGACACCTTCGGCCTGTCGACGACCGTCGCCGACGCCCGCTTCGCAAAGCCGCTCGACGCCGATCTGATCGCGCGCCTCGCCCGCGATCACGAGGTGCTGATCCTGGTCGAGGAAGGCGCCAGCGGCGGCTTTGCCACCCAGGTGCTGCAGCATATGGCGGTGCGCGGCCTGCTTGATCACGGGCTCAAGGTGCGGCCACTGGTGATGCCGGACCGCTTCGTCGACCACGCCGCGCCGGAGGCGATGGTCAAGACCGCCGCTCTCGACCGCAAGGGCATCGTCGACGCGGTGTTCCGGGCCCTCGGCACGGAGGCGGAGCGGGTGCTGAAGGCGTGAGGGCCAAGCTGCCGCTGAAAAGCGTTCGCGCAACCGGACAGAACAGGCACGGGGGCACCTCTTCCCCGCGAGGCGAGGTCCGCCTTAGCGGTTGTTCGTCAGAGTGCGAGCATAGGTCTCCAAAACGGCGTTCATGCGTGTCTGGTAGCCCTTCCCTGCGCTTTATAGACATCGAGGACGGACTTCTTGACCCGCAAGGTGACCGGCTGCGTCAAGTCCGGCTCGACCAGCCGAGCCTTGCTCCAGAACGCGTCGTCGAGTTCGGGAATATCGCTGGTGTCGATGTCTTCATCCTTCACCGCCGCCAGATCGGCCGCGGTCATTTCCTTCTCGTATCGTTTGCTCATAGCTTGAATCTCAGATCCGCAAGCAACATGCCCCTCAGCCGGTCAGGAGCCCGTCCTCGGTCTGACCTGAGACCAGACTCGGCGTGGCCACCATCGCCCGCCACTGGGGAAAAGAACAGTACTCCATTCTGCAAGCCTCGGCGATGACGCGCCATCCCTCTCCCCTGCGGGGAGAGGGTGGTTCGCGGAGCGAACCGGGTGAGGGGCATGTGGCCGTGAAATGGCCTTGGGGCCAAGCGAAGCCAGATAATCGGGGCACACCAATCTTCGCGCCTCCCCGTCGGTTCACGCCATTCGCCGCTTGCCATTTGACCGCGCGGGCCGCATGACCTGCCGATGGCCTCCACCGAAGAACAGCATCTGTCGCGCGTCCGGCTCGACACCCTCGTTTCCGACCGCGGTCTGGCCGCCAGCCGGGCGCGCGCCCGCGACGCGATCCTGCGCGGCCACGTCAAGGTCGACGGACAAATCGTCACCAAGCCGAGCCTCAACGTGCCGCCCGAAAGCGAGATCACCCTCGACGACCCGGCCGCCGATTACGTCTCGCGCGCCGGGCTGAAGCTCGAGGCCGCGCTTGACCATTTCGCGTTTCCCGTCGAAGGCCGCACCGCGCTCGATCTCGGCGCCTCGACCGGCGGTTTCACCGAGGCGCTGCTCAGGCGCGACGCGGCGCATGTGGTGGCCATCGACGTCGGCCACGGGCAGATGCATCCGCGCGTCGGCGCAGACAACCGCGTCACCGTGATCGAGGGGCTCAACGCCCGCGACCTGACCCGCCTCGACCTCAACGGCCACCGCTTCGATCTGCTCGTCGCCGACGTCAGCTTCATCTCGCTGCGGCTGGCTTTGCCGCCGGCGCTGGAACTGGCGGAGCCGGGGACATCGGCGGTGATCCTGGTCAAGCCGCAATTCGAGGCCGGCCGCGAGGCGATCGCCAAGAACGGCTTGCTGCGCGATCCCGACAGCGCGCCGCTCGTGGCCGAAGCGCTTCGCGACTGGCTGGCCGCGCAGCCCGGCTGGCGCGTGATCGGCCTCATTCCCTCACCGATCGCCGGCGGCGACGGCAACCACGAATTCCTGCTCGCGGCGGAAAAGCCATGAGCGAGCGCGTCACCATCGATCGCCTCGGCGCCCAGGGCGACGGCATCGCCGAGACCGGCGCCGGCTCGATCTTCGTGCCGTTCACGCTTCCCGGCGAGACGGTCGAGATCGCCACCGGAGGGCCGCGCGCGGAAGCAGCGGAGATCATCGCCGCCTCGCCGCATCGCCAGACGCCGCCCTGCCCGCATTTCGGCACCTGCGGCGGCTGCGACCTGCAACATGCCGACGATGCCTTCTATCGCGCCTTCAAGCGTGATCTGGTGGTCGAAGCGCTCGGCCGCGCCGAGGTCACGGCCGAAGTCGGCGACCTCGTCCCCTGTCCGCCGGCGTCGCGGCGGCGTGTGGCCTTTTCCGCCGTTCGCACCAGCAACCAAGTCATGCTCGGTTTCAATGCCGCGCATTCCAACCGCATCGTGCCGATCAGCGTCTGCCCGATCGCCCTGCCGGCCATCGAACGCGCGCTGCCGGCGTTGCAAAAGCTGGCTGCCATCCTTGTCGACCGCAAGCGGCCCTTGAAGCTGACGGTCACCGCGACGCTCACCGGCCTCGACGTCGCGATTGCCGACGCGGCGAAGCTCTCGGAACAAATGCACCGGCAGGCGGTGTCGCTGGCGCTCGGCGAAGGCTTCGCGCGGCTGTCGGTCAGCGGCGAGACGCTGGTGGTGACGCAGCCGCCGACCATGGACTTCGGCGGCGTGACGGTCGAATTGCCCGCGGGCGCCTTCGTCCAGGCCGTCGCGGCAGCCGAGGCGACGATGGCGTCGCTGGTGCTGTCGCATCTGGCCGGGGCCAAGCGGGTCGCCGACCTCTTCGCCGGCTGCGGAACCTTTGCCCTGCGTCTGGCGCCACAAGCCACCGTTCACGCGGTCGAAGCCGAAGCGCCGCAGCTTGCCGCGCTTCTCGCCGCCTGGCGCTCGCGGCCGGGCCTGAAGCCGCTGACGACCGAACGGCGCGATCTCTTCCGCCGCCCGACCCCGGCGAAGGAGCTCAAGCTCTATGACGGCGTGGTCTACGACCCGCCGCGCGCCGGGGCCGAAGGCCTCGCGCGTGAGCTCGCGGCCTCGACGGTCGGGCGGATCGCAGCGGTCTCGTGCAATCCGGTGACGCTCGCCCGCGATCTCAAAATCCTCACCGACGGCGGCTACCGCGTGACATCGGTGACGCCGATCGACCAGTTTTTATGGTCGCGGCATGTCGAGATCGTGGCCCTGCTGGAGCGCTGAGCCGGACGAGACTTGCCGCCGTCAGCCAATCATGCGAGCCACGGTGGCATCGCAAGCCATGAGACGCCGACGCCTTGACCGAATATCTCATCCAGTACGGCTACGGGTTCATCTTCGTCGTCGTCCTGCTTGAATCGACCGGCCTGCCGCTGCCCGGCGAAAGCCTGATCGTTGCCGCCGGCATGCTGTCGGGGGAAGGCTCCTTCAACATTCTCGCGGTACTGATCGCGGCCTTTTCCGGTTCGATCGTCGGCGACAATCTCGGCTATCTCGTCGGGCGCCGCTACGGCCGCAAGATCGTGGTTCGGTGGGGCGCGCATTTCGGCCTCGGCGAGAAGCGTTTCGCCATGGTCGAGGAGCGCTTTCAGACCTATGGCTTCGCCGTCGTGCTGGTGGCACGGTTCGTCATCATCCTGCGGCAACTCAACGGCTTCGTCGCGGGCACCATGCGGATGAACTGGCCGGTTTTCCTCTTCTACAACTGTATCAGCGCGGCGCTCTGGGCCGGCGCCTACGGCCTCGGCGCCTATGTCTTCGGCACTGCGTTCCGGCATTTCTTCGCCGAATCCGGCACCTGGCCGATCATCCTGATTGCCGGCGGCGTCTGCCTCATCGGCGTTGTCGGCACCTATCGCTTCCTGTTCAACGACGCGGAGAACGGTGGCGGCGAGGCCGAGGAGCCGACCGCCCCCGACTCGCGGGGTTGAGCCGCCGGGGGACGCCCCTCTACCGCGCCATGAACGCCCGAAACGCCGCCTTGGCCTCGTCCGAGGTCATTCGCTCGGAGAAATGTTCGACTTCCAGATCGATGCGCTCGACGATGTCCTCGCGCTGGCCGCGCAGCAGTTCGCGCGCGATCCGGAGCGCCTTCGGCGGCTTGGCCGCGAGCCGCAGGGCCGCATCGCGCGCCCCGGCCTCTACATCGCCTTGGACGATTTCGTAGACGAGCCCCGCCTCGCGCGCGGTCGCGGCGTCGAAGGTGTCTCCGAGCACCAGCAAGGCGAAGGCGCGCTGATCGCCCATCAGCTTCGGCGCGATCAGGGTCGAGCCGGCCTCCGGGGTGATGCCGAGGTCGAGAAACGGCGTCCTGAAGATCGAGTCGGGCGAACAATAGGCCAGGTCGCAATGCATCAGGATCGTCGTGCCGATGCCGATGGCGAGCCCGTCGACGGCGGCGACCAGCGGCTTGGAAAAGGTCGCGATAGCCCGCAGGAAATCGTGGACCTCACCATGGCGTGTGCCGCCCTCGGCGATGGCGATAAAGTCCTTGATGTCGTTGCCGGCGGTAAAGGCGCCGGAGCCGCCGCACAGCAGCACCGCCCGCACCGCATCGTCGTTCCTGGCCGCTTCCAAAGCATCCGCCATCGCCCGGTACATGTCGCGGGTGATGGCGTTCTTCTTCTCCGGCCGGTTCATGCGGATGGTGAGGACGCCGGACTGTGTGCCGGTCTGAATGAGTTCGCTCATGACCGGGTCCTACTGGAGAATGGCATGGGCGGCGGCGAGGCTGGCGGCCCCCGCAACGACCTGCCGCTTCAGCGCACTCGTTTCGCCGAGAAGATTTTCGGCCATGAAGCGGGCGAGATGCGTGCGCTCGGTGCGGCCGGTATCGGCCAGCGCGCCCTTGGCGAGATAGACGGCGCCCGCGGTCAGGCCGAACAGCCTGAGATAGGACGTCGCGCCGGCGAGCGCGGTGTCCATGTCCTTGTCGGCGAGCGCTTTTGCAAGAAACGCCGTCGTCTCTTTCAGATCGTCGAGCGCGGCCGCCAAAGCCTCGCCGGTGGCGCCGAAATCCGCCGCGTTCCGGCCGCGCACGGCGTCGACCGTCTCGGCGAGTTCGGCCAGATAGGCGCTGACCGCGGCTCCGTCCGACTGGCCGATCTTACGGGTGACCAGGTCGATCGCCTGGATGCCGTTGGTGCCCTCGTAGATCGGCGCGATCCGCGCATCCCGCAGCAGCCGCGCGGCGCCGGTCTCCTCGATGAAGCCCATGCCGCCATGCACCTGGATGCCGAGCGAGGCGACCTCGACGCCGATATCGGTGGCGAACGCCTTGGCGATCGGCGTCAACAGATTCGCACGCTCCTTCCAGGCCCGCGCTTCGCTCGCCTCGTCTCGGGTCGCTTTCGCCATGTCGCTGGCATGGCCGCAGGCATAGGCGATGGCACGCGCGGAGCCGGTCAGCGCCTTCATCGTCAGCAGTGAGCGGGCGACATCGGGATGCTCCACGATCGGGCTCATCTGCCCCGAAGGCTCGGCGCCCTTGGCGAGGCGCGTCGAGCGGCCCTGACGGCGCTCGCACGCATAATCGAGCGCCATCTGGAAAGCCGCCTCGGCGACGCCGACGCCTTGCACGCCGACCAGAAGCCGCGCGTTGTTCATCATCGTGAACATGCAGGCGAGGCCGCGATTTTCCTCGCCGATCAGGTAGCCGACCGCGCCGGCCTCCTCGCCGTCGACACTGCCGTCGCCGTAGATCATGGTGCAGGTGGGCGAGCCGTGGATGCCCAGCTTGTGCTCGACGGAATGGCAGAAGACGTCGTTGCGGCGGCCGAGCGATCCGTCGGCCTCGACCAGGAATTTCGGCACCAGGAACAGCGAGATGCCCTTCACGCCGGCTGGCGCATCGGGCAGCCGCGCCAGCACGAGGTGCACGATGTTGTCGGTGAAATCGTGCTCGCCATAGGTGATGTAGATTTTCTGGCCGAAAATCCGGTAGCTGCCATCGCCGGCCCGTTCGGCCTTGGTCTTCAGCGCCGACAGGTCGGAGCCCGCCTGCGGCTCGGTGAGGTTCATCGTACCGTTCCACTCGCCGGAGACGAGCTTGGCCAGATACGCCGCCTTCAACTCATCCGAACCGTGCGTCTCCAGCGCCTCCACCGCTCCGACGGTCAGCGTCGGGCCGAGCGCGAAGCCCATCGACGCCGAGTTCCACATCTCGAAAACGGCGGCCGACAACGATGTCGGCAGGGCCTGGCCGCCATATTCCTCCGGACCCGTCAGGGCGTTCCAGCCGCCGGCGATCCAGTCGGCGTAGAGCTCCTTCCAGCCCGTCGGCGTCGTCACCACGCCGTCGGTCACCGAGGTGCCCTCCCGGTCACCCACCTCGGCGAGCGGCGCGACCTTTTCGCTGGCGAAGCGGCCTGCTTCCTCCAGAACCGCGTCCAGAAGATCCGGCGTCAGTTCGCCGAGCAGGCCTTTTTCCATCGCCGGCTCCAGGCCGGCAACCTTCTTCAGGGCGAAAGCGATCTCCTCGATGGGCGCCTTGTACATGACATCTCCTTCAAAAACGGCCGTTGGAGCAGACAATCACCGCATAACAAGCAATTCTACCGACCCGCATCTTACGTAAAAGTCAACTCAACGCAAGGAACCGAACCCCGGTCTCGACCATTTCTAATGTAACAGTATTGGGGAGGAAATTGATGCGGTTTGTACGCTTTGGCCACCGCGGTTCCGAGCGGCCGGGCTTGATTGACGACGACAACCGCATTCGCGACCTTTCCGAGCATGTTTCATCGTTATCCGGAGCCTCCCTGGACCCCGACGAACTTGCTGCCTGCGGGCATCTCGACCCCGCCTCGCTGCCGCTCGTGCCCGAAGGGGTTCGCTTGTGCCGTCCCGTCCAGAAGATCGGCAAGATCGTTGGTATCGGGCCAAACTATCACGACAGCGCCAGCCTTGCGGGCTTCAAGGTCAATCCGGAGCCGACGATCTTCCTGAAGGCGGCGACGGCGGCCTGCGGACCCACCGATCCGATCGAGTTGCCCAAGCTTTCCACCCGGGTCGACTGGGGCGTGGAACTCGCCGTGGTGATCGGCCGCAGGGCAAAATATGTCACCGTCGAGGATGCGATCCGGCACGTCGCGGGCTTTACGCTCTGCAACGACGTCACCGAGCGCAGTTTCCAGCTCCAGCGCGGGGGCCAGTGGTCGAAGGGCAAGTCGCACGACACCTTCGCCCCGCTTGGCCCGTGGCTGATCCCACCCGACCAATTGCCCGATTACGGGGAGATCGACCTTTGGCTCGACGTCAATGGCGAGCGCCAGCAGTCGGGTAATACGGCGGACATGATCTTCAAGGTGCCGTATCTCATCTCCTACATCTCGCGCTTCATGCGGCTCGAGCCCGGCGACGTGATCCTGACCGGAACGCCCGGCGGCGTCGGACTTTCCTACGACCCGCCACGTTTCCTGAAGTCCGGCGACCGGGTGACGCTCGGCGGCACCGGGCTCGGGTCGCAGGATTCCATCTGCGTCAGCCTGTAGCAGCGGTGGATTTTTCCTTCAGGCGGTCCCATCCCGCATCGGGCTTGAAACGAGCGCCGTGTTTGTCCGCCAGCGCGTTCAGCTTGGCGACGATCTCATCGACGCCGCGCTTCTTGGCGTAGTGGATAGGCCCACCCCGGAACGGCGCGAAGCCGGTGCCGAAGATCATCGCCCCGTCGGCAACATCCTCGCTCTCGACGACGCCCTCGCGCAGGCACGCGACGACCGCGTTCAGCATCGGCAGGATCAGCCGGTCGAGAATATCCGGGTCGCCCTTGGCCGAATCCGGCAGCGCGTCGACCGGCTGCTTCTTGGGCTTGCCGTCGGAGTCGTACTCGTAGAGTCCGCCGCCGGTCTTGCGGCCGAGCGTGCCGTCCGCGACCATCTTCTCCAGCCAGTCCGGCGTTTCCGGAAAGTCGCTGTCCAGCCGTTCGCGTAGCGAGGCGGAAACCTCGACAGCGATATCGAGTCCAACCTGATCGGCCAGTTCCACCGGCCCCATGGGCATGCCGAATTCCTCGGCGATGCGATCGATCCGCTCCTTGGGGATGCCCTCGTCCACCATGATCAACGCCTCGGCCATGTACGGCGTCAGCGCGCGGTTGACGAGGAAGCCCGGCGCCGAGGCTACCGGAGCCGGCAGGCGCGATAACTCGACAGCGAAGGCGGTGGCCCGGCGTGCGGTCTCGGGACTGATCCTGTCGTGGCTGACGATCTCGACGAGCTGCATTCGGGAGACCGGGTTGAAGAAGTGCAAGCCGACGAGGCGAGAGGGGTCTGCGAGGCCCTCGGCGAGGTCCGCCAGCGGCAGCGCGGAGGTATTGGTCGCGAGCAACGCCCCCTCTTTCAACCTCGGTTCGATGTCAGCGTAAATCTTTCGCTTCAACTCCAGCTTTTCGGGTGCCGCCTCGATGACGATGTCGGCGCGGGCAATGCCGAGACCGGCCGGGTCCGGCGTCAGTCGATCCAGCGCGTCGCGGACCTTCAACGGATCCTTGAGCGTCGCCTTCAACATTTTCGTGGCGGCGCGGATCGCCTTGCCGATCGGTTGGGTCGCGACATCGCCGAGCGTCACGTGAAAACCCTCGCGCGCGGCCCAGGCGGCGATGTCGCCGCCCATCGCTCCGGCGCCGATGACATGGACGTTTCTGATCGCCGAATCGCCCTGCTTCAGCCCGCGCATCGTCTCGCGCAGGAAGAACACCCGGACGAGGTTCTGGGCGGTATCGGTCTCGATCAGTTCGGCGAAGCTGTCGATCTCCGCATCCTGCATCGCCTTGGCACTGCCGCCATGGGCTTCCCACAGGTCGATCAGCCGGTGCGGCGCCGGATAATGCGTCTTGGCGGCCTTCTCCGCCGTCTTCTTGCGCATCTGGCTCGCCGCCAGCGCGCGGGCCGGGCGCAACGAGAAGGCCTGGGTCTTGAAGCCGCCCCCAGCGGTCTTGAGCTCGTTATAGAGCGCCGCCTGCACGGCCGCCCCGACATGCCGCTCCTCGACCACCGCGTCGACGAGGCCGATCGCCTTGGCCTTCTTCGCGGTGACCGATTTGCCGGTCAGCATCATTGTCATCGCCTCCAGCGGGTCGGCGATCGCTGTCGAACGATAGCTGCCGCCTAGGCCAGGATGCAGGCCGAGCATTACTTCCGGAAAGCCCAGGCTGGCGTCGGAGACCGCAATCCGAAGGTCGCAGGCCAGTGCCAATTCGAGCCCGGCGCCGAGGCAGTGACCGTTGATCACCGCGATCGTCTTCGCCTGGACCTTGGCCAGGCGGTCGAGGACCAGATGTGCCTCCTTCAGCATGCCGCGGATCTCCCCGGTCGAAGCGCCGGCGAATTGCTGGATGTCGGCACCGGCGGCGAAGCCGGAAGGCTTCGCCGAACGGATCACCACGGCCGAGGGCTTCTGGTCGATGATCCTGTCGACGTGCTGCGACAGCTCCTCGATAACGCTCCGGTCGATGGTGTTGACCGCCTTGCCCGGCCGGTCGAGCACCAGCCAGTAGACGTAATTCTCGTCCGTGGCGGCCCGCCAGTTACCGTGCTGCTCGGCCGCGCGTGCCGGCCCGAGTTCGAGGGCGCGATCGGAAAGTGCGTTCAGCATTCTGCCCATGGTTCTGATCTCGTCTTCTTGTCGGAACGCGCCGCGAAGAGTTTGGGACCTCGCGGCGCCGAATGGGGTTTCGGGCGAACAGCCGGCGCGAAGTCCCGCGCCGGCATGGTGTCTCGTCGCGCGCTCAGGCGGCTTCCAGCAGCATCGCGCCGCCGAGCCCGCCGCCGATACATTCGGTCGCGATGCCGCGCTTGCGGCCGAGCCGCCGCATGGCGTTGGCCAGATGCAGGGTGATGCGATTGCCGCTGGTACCGACCGGATGGCCAAGCGAGATCGCGCCGCCGTCGACATTGATGTTGGCGTGATCGATCCGGCCGCCACGGCCTTCCAGGCCCAGCACCGGATCGACCAGATTCGCGTCGTCGAAGGCGGCGAGGCAGGCCAGCACCTGGGTCGCGAAGGCCTCGTTCAGCTCCCACAGATCGACGTCGGACACGGTCATGTTCTGTCGCTTCAGGATCGGCGCCGTCGACACCACCGGGCCGAGGCCCATGATCGACGGGTCGAGCCCGCCCCATTCTGAATCGACGATGCGCGCCAGCGGCGTCATGCCGTGCCGTTCGACCGCCTCTTCCGAGGCCAGCACGACCCAGGACGCGCCATCGGTGATCTGCGAGGAATTGCCGGCCGTCACCTTGCCGTAAGGCCGTTCGAAGACCGGCTTCAGCTTGGCGAGGGACGCGGCGGAGGAGTCCGGCCGCACCCCGTCATCGTGATCGAAGACCTCGCCGTCGCGGGAGAAGGCCGGCAGCATCTCGTCCTTCAGCCAGCCCTGCTTGGTGGCATTGGCCAGCCGGTTGTGGCTTTCGGCAGCATAAGCGTCCGCCTCGCGCCGGGACACGTCGAAGAGATGGGCCAGCACTTCGGCGGTCTGGCCCATATTGAGATTGGTGATCGGGTCGGTGAGACCGCGCTCCAGCCCGATGACCGGCTTGAGGAACTCCGGCCGCAAACCGGTGAAGGCCTTCAGCCGGTCGGTCGTGGAGCGGGCGCCGTTGAGCGCCGCGAACCAGTCGACGGCGCCCCGCCTGAGGACGAGCGGCGAATGGCTCAGCGCTTCGGCCCCGCCGGCCAGTACGATGTCGGCCGTACCGCGCTCGATATAGCGAAACGCCGTGTCGATCGACTGCATGCCGGAGCCGCAATTGATCTGGACCGTGAAGGCCGGAATTTCATCCTTGAGGCCCAGACGCAAGGCCGCGACGCGCGCGGGGTTCATCTCGTCGGCGACGACATTGACGCAGCCAAGGATGACCAGATCGATCGCATCCGCCGCAAAGCTCTGCCGCATCAACAGCGGCCGGCCGCACTGGACCGCGAGGTCGACGGGCGAGAACGGACCCGGCTTGCCGCGTGCCTTGATGAAGGGGGTGCGGGCGCCGTCGACGAGATAGACCGCTTTTGCCATTATTCCGCTGCCTCTCGCTGTTCGCCCTTGCCGCCATTTTTGGCCGGACGATCATGTTGGGATGCGATCGGAGAGACCTCCGCCATCGGGAAAGCGTCCACCGCGATGACCTTGTCCACCGCCTCCTGGGCCTCCGCCAGCCGCACGAACTCCGCATTGGAGATCACGCCTGCCTCCCTCGCTTCCTCGGGATCGCGGATGTTGGCCTCGCGCAGCTTCTTCTCGATCGGCGCGGCCTCGCTCACCAGTTCGAAGGCGAGTTCCAGATCCTTGATCGGATGCTGGGCGTGTCCCTCGCCGAGATAAAGGTCGGGCGTCAGCCGGTCGCGCTGCGAGGATGGGCGCATCAGGATCGCCGCGACCTCGCTGGTCAATTCGTCCGACGGCTCATGATAGGGCACGCCCAGCGGAAAGGCGATCGCCCGGGTCAGGATCGCCGCCCAGCGCGCCGGCAAATTGTCGAGCACGCCGTTGAAGGCAAGGGCCATGCGATTGTAGCCCTTCGCCATGATGTATTCGACCAGCGGCTTGTCGGCCTCCGGCCGCCCCTCGGTCTCGAAGCGCTTCAGGACGGCGCCGAGGAGATAGAGTTCGGAGAGAATGTCGCCGAGCCGCGCCGACAGCATTTCCTTGCGTTTCAAAGCGCCGCCCAGCGTCAGCAGGGCCAGGTCGGACAGGAGCGCGAACGCCGAGGCATAGCGCGACAATTGCCGCCAGTGGCTGGTGAAGGCCGCATTCTTTGGCGCCGGGGCGGCAAGGCCGCCGGTCCAGCCGCGCACGAAGCTGCGCAGGGCGTTCTTGGCCGAATGACCGACATGCGCCCAGAAATGCGTGTCGAAATCGTCCAGCCCCTTGTCCTCGTCCTCGTCGGACAGGGCCAGCAGCTCCTTCAGCATATAGGGGTGGGCGCGGATCGCCCCCTGCCCGAAGATCATCAGATTGCGGGTGAGGATGTTGGCGCCCTCGACCGTGATGCCGATCGGCACCGACCGGTACTGGGAGGCGAGATAGTTCTTCGGGCCGTCGATGATCGCCTTGCCGCCATGAATGTCCATGGCCCGCTCGATCGATTCCCGCATGCGATAAGTCGCGTGCGCCTTCATGATCGCCGACACCACCGACGGCTTATGGCCTTCATCCAGCGCGGCAACGGTCAGCCGGCGGGCGGCGTCGATGAGATACGCATTGGCGGCGATGTCGGCGAGCGGCTGTTGGATGCCCTCGAACATGCCGATCGGCACGTTGAACTGGGTGCGAACCCGCGCATAGGCCCCAGTGGTGCGCGCGCAGATGGCAGCCGCGGCGGAGGATTGCGAGGGCAGCGAAATGCCACGGCCGGCGGCAAGCGCCGTCATCAGCATCGTCCAGCCCTGGCCGATCTGGTCTGGCCCGCCGAGAATCCAGTCGAGCGGAATGAACACGTCGTCGCCGTAGAGCGGGCCGTTCTGGAAATAGGTCAGCAGCGGGACATGCCGGTCGCCGTGGCGCACACCCTTGGTCGCGGTCGGCAGCAGCGCCACCGTAATGCCGAGATCCTCGCCCTTGCCGAGATGGTTCTGCGGATCGAACATCTTGAAGGCGAGGCCCATCACCGTCGCGACCGGGCCGAGGGTGATGTAGCGCTTGTGGAAATTCAGCCGGATGCCGAGAACGCGTTCGCCTTCATGCTCGCCATATTCGACCATGCCGGTGTCGAGCATCGCCGCCGCGTCGGAGCCGGCTTCCTGCGAGGTCAGGCCGAAGCACGGAATCTCGCGCCCGTCGGCGAGACGCGGCAGCCAGCAATCGCGCTGCGCCTGCGTGCCGAAATGCAGCATCAACTCGCCCGGTCCGAGCGAATTCGGCACCATCACGGTGACACCGGCGACGACCGAACAGGAGGAGACCTTGCGCACCACCTCCGAATGCGCGGTATTGGAAAATCCGAGCCCGCCATATTCCTTCGGGATGATCATGCCGAAGAACTTGTTCTTGCGCAGGAAGTCCCAGACATCCGGCGGCAGGTCGCGATCTTCCCAGACGAGCTTCCACTCGTCGATCATGGCGCAGAGTTCGTTAACCGGGCCGTCGAGAAACGCCTGCTCGTCCGGCGACAGCCGCGCCGGCGGCATGGCGAGCAGCTTGTTCCAGTCAGGATCGCCGGTAAAGAGTTCGCCGTCCCACCAGACCGTGCCGGCGTCGATCGCCTCCCGCTCGGTTTCCGAGATCGGCGGCATGACGCCCTTGGCCCATCGATAGATCGGCCGTGTCAGCTTTTCCTGACGAAATGACATGGCTTCGCTCCGGGGTTTGCCGCATGGTTAACGAGGAATGTATGGTCGCGCGGATGGTTTCCCACCCGCAGGCCAAGACATTTCCTACATTTTACGTAAAGGTCAATGTCAGCGACACGATCGGGATCGGCTCCGAACGCCGAAAACCCGGCCCAACGGAGACTTCAGATGCTTTCGGTCATGATCGCGCGGTGGCCGATGTCTGAACGCCAAAATCCCTCGTCCCATTCGACGGCTTCGACGACCTCATAGGCGCGGCGCGCGGCCTCCTTCACGCTGGCACCGGTGGCGGTGACGTTGAGGACACGTCCCCCGACGGCGAGCAGCCGGTCGCCGTCGCGTTGCGTCCCGGCCTGGAAGATCCGGGTCGTCTCACTCGCCGCTGGCAAATGGCGGATCGCGGTGCCCTTGGCATGGGCGCCCGGATAGCCCTCCGCGGCCATGACCACGGTCAGGGCCCGCTCTTCCGACCATTGCGGCACGACGGCCGAGACGTCGCCCCTGGCGGCGGCGAGGAGAATCGGCAGCAGGTCGCTTTCCAGCCGCATCAGCAGCACCTGGCATTCCGGATCGCCGAAGCGGACATTGTATTCGATCAGCTTGGGACCGGACTCCGTCAGCATCAGCCCGGCATATAGAATGCCCTGGAACGGGGCTCCGGCCGCCTTCATCCCGGCGAGCGTCGGCTCGACGATCTCGCGCATCGCCCGGCGCACCATCGCATCGTTCATCGGCAGCGCCGGCGAATAGGCGCCCATGCCGCCTGTGTTCGGGCCGCGGTCACGGTCGAAGGCGCGCTTGTGATCCTGCGCCGTGCCGAAGAACAGCGCCCGCTCGCCATCGCAGATGCAAAACAGGCTCGCCTCCTCGCCCTCGAGGAACTCCTCGATGACGACCTCCGCGCCCGGCCCGCCGAAATCGCCCTCGAAGCAGGCGTCGATGGCCGCAAGCGCGTCCTGACGCGTTTCGGCGACCGTGACGCCCTTGCCGGCGGCAAGCCCGTCCGCCTTGATCACGATCGGCAGACCGCCGTCGCGGACATAGTCGCGCGCGGCGGCCACGTCGTCGAGGCGACGGTAGCGCGCCGTCGGAATGTCGTGGAGGGTGCACAGATCCTTGGTGAAGCCCTTCGAGCCCTCGAGCCGCGCCGCGGCGGCGGAGGGGCCGAACACCGGAATACCGGCGGCGGCAAGGCTATCGCCGAGGCCGGCGACGAGCGGCACTTCGGGACCGACGATTACAAGGCCGATCGCATTGGAGCGACAGAACGCCACGACGGCCGCTTGATCCAAGATGTCGAGTTCGACGGTCTCGGCGTGCTCGGCGATGCCGGGATTGCCCGGCGCGGCGTAGAGGCGCCCAAGATCGGGCGATTGCGCGAGTTTCCAGGCAATCGCGTGTTCGCGGCCACCGCCGCCGATGAGAAGAACGTTGATCGTCATGGCTTCGCCCCTGTCAGCGCATTTCTGCCGCCCAGGCCGGCCGACCGCTGCCGATTACGGGGGCGCAACGGCCGCGGTCAAGTTCGGCGCGGCAAATCTTAAGCGTTGATAAAGCGGAAAACCCTTGACTGCGGCCTTTCGGCCATCAATCTCGGTGCCATGTCGAATCTGAAAGGAAGCCTCGCGGACCAAATCGACCGCGTGGCGGATGCACCGTCCAACAATTGGGTCTACCGCACGTTGCCGCGCGGCCTCTGGCCCTATGCGCAGTTGGCGCGCTGGGACCGTCCGATCGGCTGGCAATTGCTGCTGTGGCCGTGCTGGTGGGCGGCGGCGCTGGCGCCGCAGGCAGTGCAGACGGGGGCCGTTCACACCGGCCTCCCCAGCCTTTGGCAACTCTTCCTCTTCCTCATCGGTGCGATCGCCATGCGCGGCGCGGGGTGTACCTATAACGACCTCGTCGACGAGAAGATCGATACGCTGGTCGCACGCACCCGGTCGCGTCCGCTGCCCTCCGGCCGGGTTTCGCGCCTCCAGGCCAAGCTGTTTCTCGTCGTCCAGGCGCTGGTCGGGTTCCTGGTACTGATCCAGTTCAACCTGTTCGCGGTCCTCCTCGGGGTCGCCTCGCTCGGCGTGGTGGCGATCTATCCATTCCTGAAGCGCTTCACGGACTGGCCGCAGTTGGGCCTCGGCCTCGCCTTTTCCTGGGGCGCGCTGATGGGATGGGCGGCGTATTGGGGCACACTCTCACTCGCCGCCGGCCTGCTTTACGCCGGCAGCATTCTCTGGACCGTCGGCTACGACACGATCTACGCGCATCAGGACAAGGAAGACGACGCGCTGGTCGGCGTCCGTTCGACGGCCCGGCTGTTCGGCGAGCGGACCAGACTGGCGCTGACAATTCTCTATCTCGGCGCAATCGCCCTGTTCGCGGGCGCCTTCGTGCTGACCGGCTATGACACGGGGGGCGGCCCCGAATGGCCCGCCTATGCCGGCCTTGCCGCCGGCGCCTTCCAGATGATCTGGCAGATCCGCACCCTCGACATCGATGATGCGGACCAGTGCCTGAGGCTGTTCAAGTCGAACACGGTGTTCGGCTGGATCATCTTCTTCGGCCTGATCTTCTCGTCCCTGTGGGCGTTGTCCTTCCCGCTGGCGGGAATCTGACGTCCACCGCCCGGCGCTAGTGGCGGGCGATGATTTCCTCTCCGGCAACGACCATGCGCATCCCGAGCCCGCCGGGCTTGCGACGCGCCAGGAACCGCGGCCGGCGCTGGCGGTTGGGCGACCGGCGACGCGGCGCCGGCGCGGCAGCCCGGATTTGCCCGAGCGTCTCTTCAAGCGTGCGCAACGCGCCATCCGCCTCGATCATCAGCATCGGCAAGTTGAACAGTTCCGCCCATCCCCGCCAGTCGGCGGCGACGTCGTAGAGGTCGCTGGCGACCAAGAGCGGCACCGTGCAGCGCGGATCGCTGTGATGCAGCTCAAGTGTCACCGTCACCTCGCCGTTGCCGTCCTCCATGGCGCGGGCCGCGACACCCCGGAAGGCGCGTGGCGGCAGCGCAATCGAAACCGGCAGTCCGGATTTCTCCAGACGCCGATGGACGACGGCACCGCGGCGGTCGACCTTGTAGGTAATCAATTCCCCGTCCTCGACCATTTCGATCGTCTGGCGACGATCGCAAGCAGCCGGGTCAAGGCGGACCGGGACGTTCGCCCATTCGGGCTTGGTCGCGAGTGGGTTCGGAGCAATGCTCATGAAATGACGCCTTCTGCCTCTCCTGAGAGCCGATGTTGCGGTCTCTCGTTCGGGCCGATGTAATCCCGGCCTTCGATAAGGATGACAGTAGGGGCGCCGCCTTGAAGTCGCGCTAAGAAAGTCGGTTAAGTCTTCATGACGGAAAAGACGGTTAGCAAGTCGAAAACTTGAATCAAGTCTAAACGAGCTTGCCGGGATTTAAGATGTTGTCAGGATCAAACACCGCTTTGATCCGCCGCATCAGATCAATCTCGACGCCCTCTTTGGTCCGGGCGAGCTCGTCGCGCTTCAGCTGGCCGATGCCGTGCTCGGCGGAAAAGCTTCCGTCCAGGGTGCGGACGATGCCGTGGACGAGATCGCTGATCTCGTGCCAGCGGGCCAGAAATGCGTCCTTGTCGGCCCCGACGGGCTGCGAGATGTTGTAATGGATGTTGCCGTCACCGAGATGGCCGAACGCCACGATCCGCGCCTGTGGTATCGCATCGAGCACCGCCTTGTCGGCGGCCTGAAGAAATTCCGGGATAAGGGCGACCGGCACGGACACATCATGCTTGATGGATCCGCCCTCGGGCCGCTGCGCCCAACTCAACTCCTCGCGCATGATCCAGAAGCTGTTCGCTTCGGCGAGCGATTTGGCGATCGCCGCATCGGCGACGACATGGCTCTCGAAACCGGCCTCAAGGATTCCCTCCAATGTCTCGCGCGCGTCGCCCTGCGAGCGGCCGGAGGAGATCTCCATGAGAATGTACCAGGGATGCGGCGCCTCCAGCGGGTCGCGGGAACCGATCGTATGGCGGAGCGTGAACTCCATGCCGAGGCGCGGAATCAATTCGAAGGCGGTGAGCTGCGCGCCCGCCCGTCGCTCCGCCAATTGCAGCAGGGTCAGGGCGGCTTCAGGCGACGCCAGCCCGACATAGGCGACCTCGCGGCCGGCGGGCTTGGGGAACAGCTTGAGCACGGCGGCGGTAATGATCCCCAGCGTTCCCTCCGACCCGATCAGCAGATTACGGAGGTCGTAGCCGCGATTATCCTTCTTCAAACGCCGCAACCCGTGCAGAATCTCGCCCGATGGCAGCACCGCCTCGATGCCGAGGCAGAGCTCGCGGGCGTTGCCATAGGCCAGAACGCCGGTTCCGCCGGCATTCGAGGCGAGATTGCCACCGATCTGGCAGGAGCCTTCCGAGCCGAGCGACAGCGGAAACAACAGCTCCGCCTCGTCCGCGGCCTCCTGGATTCGCTTCAGGACGACGCCCGCTTCGACGGTCGCCGTGCGGCCGATCGGGTCGACATCGCGGATACGATCGAGCCGCGACAGGCTGACCAGAACCTCGGATTGCGAGCGGGGTGATTGACCGCCGACAAGGCCGGTATTGCCGCCCTGGGGCACGATCGGCGTCCGCGTCTCGCTGGCGAGGCGCATGATCGCGGCAACCTCCTCGACATTGCCCGGCCGCAGCACCAATTCCGCGCGGCCATGAAACAGGTCGCGCGGCTCGTGGAAGTAGGCCTCCATCATGTCGGCATCCCGCAGCGCGTTGGCGGAACCGACGATGGCCGCGAAGCGGGCCAGGAGGACGGCAGGGATTTTCGGATCGGCCTCTTGCATAAGATCGAGACATAGAAGGCCGGCGACGATCCGTCGAGCCGGCTGTCATTCGCGGCGGCAGTCCCGCGGCGCGGCGGCGCGGCGAAGCCGGTCGTTGATCGCCTCGCCCAGCCCCTCTTGCGGGATCGGCGCCACGGCGATGCGCGCGATCTCCGGCCGGTCGAAGCGGGCCAGCGCCGCGAACAGATTCGCCGCCGCCTCGCGCAGATCTCCGGACGGGCTGAGATTGACGATTTCGGCCGCCCCATCCGCGCCGGCGATCGGGGTCTCGCCAAAATCGATCAGATATTCGCCGGCCTCGACATGATTCACGTCGAGCCGAACCGTGCCGTGCGGCGCATAATGGGACCGGAGCTGACCCGGTGCCTCGATGCCCGAACCCGCATCCGGCGCGACGACGGCGAGCCCCGTCGCCTCGTGCAGGGCGTCACGTCCGACAAGGCCGGCGCGCAACAGTACCAGGCGATCGCGCTCCGGCTTGACGATGGTCGATTCCAGGCCGAGCTCCGACGGACCCGCGTCGAGGATCATCTCGATTCGACCGCCGAGGCCACGCATCACCTGGCCCGCGCTGGTGGCGCTGACCCGCCCCGAAGGATTGGCGCTCGGCGCAGCGAGCGGACGGCCGAGGCGCGCAATGATGTTGCCAGCGATCCCTTTCGGCTGACGCATCGCGATGGTGGCAAGACCGCCGGTCGTCAGCGGATGAACTGGCGTTCCCTCCGCCTGCGGCAGGACGAGCGTCAGCGGCCCGGGCCAGAATCGCGCCGCCAGCGCCCGCGCGATGTCATCCAAGACGGCCAGGCGTGCCGCCATGTCGAGGTCGCTGACGTGACAGATGAGCGGGTTGAAGCGGGGACGGCCTTTGGCCTCGAAGATCCGTGCGACGGCCTCGCCATTGGTGGCGTCGCCCGCGAGCCCATAGACCGTCTCGGTCGGTAGGCCGATGAGGCCGCCACCGCGAAGGCAGGCGACCGCGCGCTCGACAGCGTCGTCGCTTTCGGCCGAAAGGCAGGTCGTCTCGATTGCACCAGCACGAGCTGCGCCTAAACAGACCGAAGCGACATCGGGGACAGCGCGTTCAGACGTCATGGCCGGCTTCCAAACGAGACCTCATGCGGCCCCAAATGTGGAGCAGCCCAAAAATAAAAAAGGCAGTGGCTTTCGCCACTGCCCTTTAGGGTTCTTACTGGAACCGCAGGCGGCTCGCCAGAACTTAGTTGGCGGGCTTGTCGGTCTCTGGGGCCGGCTGGACGTCGATCGTCGGAACCTCGATCGTCTTTTCTTCCGTGCCGATGTCGATATCGCCGGTCGTAACCTCTGCCTCGGGCAGCTGACCGCCATCGACGCTGACTTCAGGCAACGCGCCTTCCTCGGTCACATCCACATTGATCATCGTGAAGGCGAACCAGACCACGATCAACAGAACGATGATACCGACGACCCAGCCAATTGTTTTATTCATTTGAAGCACCCGTACTCTAGCATGTTGGCGTAATTGTTCGGGTCTGAAACGGTTGTCGTGAGCTTTGGTTCCACGTTGATCCGATAAAATTTTGCTGAACGCCTAAAAAAGCGAAGAGCGCGGGATCAGCGCGTCGCTTCGAACGCCGCGTCGATGCGGCGGGCGGGAATGTCGAGCCCGGCAAAGCGTTGCCCAGCACCGGGTAGAGCGACGCGCGGGCCGCGGTCGCCGCCCTCAGCGCCCAACTGCGAGAGTATCCGCGCAGGCATCGGCAGGGCACCGGCCTTCTTGGCCGCTTCCGCCGCTTTGACGATTTCGGCGAAACGCGAGCGCTGACGGAAATCCAGCCCCGCACTTTCGTCGTCGCCCTTGATCGGCCGTGCCTCTTCCCGGCGCGTCGCCGCTTCCGCGCGGCCGATGAACAGCCGGTCGACTTCGTTGGCGGCGTAGGCAACCGCGTCTTGCAGCGCGGCGAGATGGGTCTGGAACTGGCGGACGGCTTCACCCGACGGCTCCTTCCCGGCGTCCGCCACAAGCGCAGGCTTGTCTGCCTTCGTTGCGCCACGAGCGACATTGGTCAGGAGTTTCAGCGGGTCCAGCCGCGCATGCTGCTCAGCGGGGCCATAGGCGGCGACCAGCGGGCTCGTCGTCGGCTTGGCGCCGGGCTTGGGCGGGGTCGTCGCGTCGGCTTCCGTCGCGACAGCAACCTTGGCCACCTCCGCCTTGGTCGTCTCGTCCAGCGACGCGATCATCATCGCCGGGTCGTCGGCGTCCGGCGCCCGCTCGATCAGCTCGTTGAACGGCCAGGCCGCCTTGAGGCCGGCGACGTCCATCGTCGAAACATTGACGTCGATATCGGTCTTGGCGCCCTTCACCCGGTACGGGCAGCTGCGGCTGTCGCAATTGTGCATTGAGGAGAACTGCCACAGGGCATAGCTCGGCCAGGTCTCCTCTGGAAACTTGCCGGTGATATCGTCGCGGTAGCGGGCATACCAGAGCGGCAGACGCGACAGCAGCGGATATTGCGCCCGCTGGGCGGAGATCGCCTTGGCGGTCGAGCCGTTGGTGTAGAGCACGGGATAGCGACCGGTGCGGATCTTGATCTGGTCAGCGAAAATCTCGGCATCGGCGAGGCTCATCCACTCTTCCGAATTGTCCTCAATGTCGAGCGCGATCAGATCGTCCTCAGCCGGCTCGGCGAAATCGACGAAATGATCGGCCTGCTCGCGCGGATTGCCGGGACGGCCGAGATGATAGGCGCCCCAGAGGAGCCCCTTCATCTTCGCCATCTCGCGGCGGGTCATATAGAGTTCCTTGGTGACCGAATATTTCCACCAGCGGTTCTTGCATAGCTTGTAGGCGTCGTCGTCGCTCTTGCCGCAGCTCCACGCCGGCGGCAGGCCATCGGAGGCCTTGTTGATAAAGCCGGCGATACGCTTGTCCGAGGTCAGTTCCTGCCAGTTGATCGGGTTGAACTCGTAGGCATCGATCACAAGCGCCTTGTCGTCCGATTTCCACGGAGCTTTCCATTCGGCATGAGCCGAACCGCTGATCAACAGCGTGCCCGCGACGATGGCGCAGGCAAATTTCACGGCAGCCGTCGTAACGGCGCTGAGCTTCATCATTCGCTGGTTTCCCCTCGAAGTCGCTCGAAGTCTGGTTTCGGGACGGCCCCCTGAACCCGAAGGTTCAAATCCGTCCCAAGCGGCTGAGCGCAGCTATCCCCTTCAAATCTGGCAGGTTCCGGGCAAAGCCGATCACGAAATGTTTCAGTCAGGCGTTCAGGAAGCCACAGTAAAGGCGAGACCTGACGATTTTACCACAAAGTCCCGGAAACCCTCAACTTTGAGTTAATTTTTGGTTAACGCTGCCCACTCCATCGAGCCTCGAAACACGGGGATGTGATCGCGTCGCCTGCCCCGGTAAAGGCGTTCGGGTTGAATGAAGCGCCGAATGTGGCGCCTTGCAAGCTCAGCCGGCGATCTTGCCGAAATCGGCGACCTTTCGCGTCGCCGCCCGGATGCGGGCGAGCAGTGCCAGACGATTGGCGCGGACGGCCTCGTCCTCGGCGTTGACCAGCACCTTGTCGAAAAACGCGTCGACGGGAATGCGCAAGTTCGCGAGCGCGGCCATGGCGTGCGCGTAATTCTCGACCGCCAGCGCCTCTTCCAGCTCGATCTCGGCCCGGTCGACGGCGCCGGCGAGCGCCTTTTCCTCGTGCTCGGTCAACAGAGCGAGATCGACGGTTTCGGCGATGCGGGTGCCCTTCTTCTCCTCGGCGGCGAGAATGTTCGCCGCGCGGCGGGTGCCGGCGAGGAGATTCTGGCCGTCTTCAGAGTCGAGGAATTTTCCCAGCGCCTCCACGCGGCGGGTGATGTCGAGGAGGTCCTCGTGGGGTGCTGTTCCACTTTCCCCTTGATGAGGGTCGGAAGGCGTCGCTTCGGATGCTGGTGCATCCGCCCCCTCACCCGGCCGCCGCTTCGCGTCGTCCACCCTCTCCCCGCCGGGGCGAGGAATGGTGCCCTTTTCGTCGCCATCCGCAATTCTTTTGTCGTAGCCGTATCCGGTCGAGGCGCCAGGCGGCGCAGACCTGTTCTTCTCCCCGACGGGGAGAAGGTGCCCCGGAGGGGCGGATGAGGGGGCGGCGCCGCCCGACAGCACCGCATCGACAAGGTCGTGCCGGGCCCCGGAGTCGCGGAGCTGCACCTTCAGACGGTCATGGAAAAAGGCGAGAAGGTCGCGGTAGAGGATATCCGGTGACACGAGCGAATTCACGTTCGCACCTTCGTCTACCTTAGCCTGCAGACGTTCGAAGTGGAGATCATACGCTTCCAATATTACGGACTTCAGCAAGATACGAAGTGCTCCGTCCACTATCACTCCGATCACCCCGAGCGCAGCGCGCCGCAGCGCATAAGGGTCCTTGCTCCCCGTCGGCTTCTCGTCGATCGCCCAGAAGCCGACCAGCATGTCGAGCTTGTCGGCCAGCGCCACGCAAACCGCCACCGGGTCGGTCGGCACCGTGTCCGTCGGCCCGAGCGGCTTGTAATGCTCCTCAATCGCCGCCTGCACCGACGGGTGCTCGCCCTGCAGCTGTCTCTTATACACATCT
>DRFF01000195.1 GCA_011050685.1 Aurantimonas coralicida | reverse complement strand
CCGTCAGGTCGGTTTCGTAACGCAGGTGTTCGCGGTTATGCTGTGCGCGAGTGGTCGGGGTCCACATGGCTCTTCCAGATCAGGCTTAAGACACCCTCTGGAACCATCGCCATCCTGGCTATTCAACCCTTTCCGGACAGACTCTTAGGCCGGGTCACCGGCGCCGATCCTGCGACCAAGCCCCCTCAAGGTGCGTGTTCCCGAGATTAGTCACGCCTCGCGACGACGGTCGCCTGCCGACGACCGGAGATACGTGACGGGGGCAAGCACGGCGAGAAAGAGCGCCCAGCCCGCCAGCCCAAATTGAAGAAAAGTCGGAGGGACGTTGCCGAGACCAAAGATGCTCTCTACCAGCTTCAGGGCGAGGAAGCCGGTTGTGACGCCAAGGAGGAGGCCCAGGACGGCATAGACGAAGGCAAAGATGCCAATCATCAGACTTTGCAGGGCTCGTCTCATGAGCGTTTTCCATTGAAAAGATCCTTGAAGGAGGCTGATAGTTCCTCCAGCCGCTGTAGGAGCAAGCGATGTCCCAGCGCGTTGCCGGACTCAAACATGGGTCAGGTGGTGCTGACACTGGGAGTGATCGGCCAGCGTTTGGATGACGCGGCAGTCACAGACGCGGCCGTGCCCGCATTCATCAATCATTCGTTGGAGTTCCCTGCGGAGCAGATTCAATTGATTAATCCGGCGATCCACTCCCTTCAGGTGATGACGGGCGATCCGATCGGCCTCCTGGCAGGAGGCATTGGGCCTTTCCGCCATGTCCAGTAGTCCGCGGATGTCCTCGATCTCGAACCCGAGCTCGCGCGCATGTCGAATGAAGGTAATGCGCTCAACCTCCTCTGCGCGGAACTGACGACGGTTCCCGTCCGTTCGGATCGGAGGTGAGATCAGTCCGATGCTCTCATAAAAGCGAATGGTTGTGACCTTCACCCCGCTGCGCTCTGAGGCCTCGCCGATAGAATATCCGCGTTCAACCATTTTTGCTTGCTCCTCTAGTCACTGGAGGACTTAAGGTGCGTAATTCATTGCGCAAGGAGTTCAGGGATGACTCTCTTCAATTTGGGACGTTCAGTTGCGGTGCGCTCTGCCCGTCCCGCCGAGAAGAATGCCTGCTGGGTCGCAAGCTGCGCGGCGTCCTCTTCGCGGGCCATCGGGTGGGAAAACTGATGTCGGTGGCCCTTGGGAATGCGAACGCCGCCGCGACAGGTGCGATCAGTGTACAAATCCGGTCCGCCTCACCAGCGCGGTACGTCTTCCTCGACGTGTGGCGCGGCTTGGCCATCATAGGCGTTGTCATCTACCATTTCGGCTGGGACTTGAACTTCTTTGGCTTCATCTCACCCGCTGTGATGTTCAGCGGGCCGGTCACGATCTTCGCGCGCGCTCTTGCCGGCTCCTTCATGTTTCTCGTCGGCGTCAGCCTCGTCGTGGCCAACGAGAACAACGTTCGCTGGCGCAAGTTTCTCATACGCCTCGCCAAGCTCGTCGCCGCCGCCGCAGCGATCTCGATCATCACCTATATTCTGTTCCCCGAAGGGTTCATCTATTTCGGGATACTCCATTCCATCGCGCTTGCATCAGTGCTCGGACTTGCCTTTCTGCCGCTCCCGACGGGGCTGATCTTCCTTGCCGCCGTGGCGATGCTAGCAGCACCCTTCTTCTTTGATTTACCCGCCTTCGACACGCGAATCCTCGCCTGGATCGGCTTTGCCGCAAATCCCCCAGTCGCAAGCGACTTCGTTCCCGTATTCCCGTGGTTCGGCGTCACGCTCGCAGGGATGGGCTGCGCTCGACTCTTCCTGTCCAGGCAGATGATACGGGAGGCCGCGCGGGAGCCTGCGGAAGGAGCTCTTATCAGGGCGCTGGCGTGGATCGGCCAACGGACGCTGCCGATCTACCTGCTCCACCAGCCTCTTCTGTTTGGCGGCTTTGTCGTCTTCACCCGCTGACAGCGACCTAGGCGGCAAGAGCCAGCACATATCCTCAAACCACGGAGATTAGCGGTGATCGGGATCAGTCAGTACAGTCGTCAGAAAGCCATATCCTCACGAGCATCTCGCAAATTGAGAGGGCGCGGCTTCGGCCTTCTTCTTCTCGCCCTGCTCGCATGCTCGGCGATTGGAAGCACGAGTGCGGCGGCACAATCGGCAACCGATGCAGAAACTGGACATACGGACGCTTCATCAGCACCGGCGGGCGCCGAGGCGCCGGAGCCCACTGCGTCGGTGGACATCACCGAGCTCATGGCCGAGGGTTCGCTGCCGGATATAGTGATCGGCGACCCAGACGCGCCCGTCGCCATCGTCGAGTACGCCTCGATGACTTGCGGTCATTGCGCCAATTTCCACGAGAATAGCTATCCAGCGATCAAGGCAAACTACATCGATACCGGCAAGGCGAAGCTGATCATTCGGGAGTTTCCCTTCGACCCGCGCGCCCTCGCCGCCTTCATGCTGGCGCGCTGCACTGGTGACGACGCCAAACGCACGGCCATGATCGACATCCTTTTCGACAAGCAGGATGAGTGGGCTCGCGCGGAAAATGCGTCGACGGCGCTCCTGAACATCGCCAAACTGGCCGGATTCTCCCAAACCAGTTTCGCCGCCTGCCTGAACAATAAGGAACTCCAGCAGCAGATCACGCTGACCCAGGAACGCGGACAAGAATTCGGGGGTCGACGCCACCCCGACCTTCTTCGTGAACGGCGACAAGTATACCGGATCGCTTCCCGCCGACCAGATGGCGGCCATCATTGAGCAGAACCTGCAGTGATCGGGTATTAACGTGCGCTCGCCATTGTCAAAATACGGCACCGGACGGCTACCGCACTGCCGTCTCCGTATAAATTTGGAAGCGATCATAGAGATCGACCACGCGGCTGTTGATCGTTTGAATGCAGTTGTTCGACACGGCCTTTCGCCGGAGGGGATCTAGTGCACGGTGATGCCCGCCGCGACCATGCAGACGTAGAGCAGCCCGGAGAGATAGAGGACATAGCGCCACCCGTAATATTTGGCGTGGATCCAGATGACGGTGGCGGCGACGAGATCGGCGCCGAGGAACGCCACCGACGCCGCCGAAGGACGTATCGCGCGACCAGAGCATCGCCGTGAGCGGCACATTGCCCATCGAGCCGATGAAGGTGAAAAACGCGGCCACGGGGGCGACGAGCGCGTTCTCAAGCACGATGAGAAACCCGGGGCTCTGCTGCGCGCCGCCATCTCCGATGAGGAAGATCGCTTTCCAGAAGCCCTGCTGAACGAATACCGAGATGAAGCCGGCGATGGTGAAGCCAAAGAGTATCTCCTTCCATCGTCGCCACCTCAACGGAGCGCGCTTCCATATCGGCGAGCCGGAAGAGAAACCCTGACCCTCGGATTCCATTTAAACAAAAGGTGGTGCGGTCGTCGGAATCCAACCCGTCCTATTTATATCCGTCGGCGCGCCCTAGCCCTATCCTCTGCTGAAGGGCCTTCCAATCTCCAAGCGCTATCGATTTCTATTGGGACATCAACGCTCAAGGAGATCAAAATGCACAGGGAACTAGATACCGCGGTTGCGAAAACCATCCGGCGGCAACAGCTTCGCGAGATGGTGCCGCTTGCCGACAGCACAATCTATGAAATGGAACAGCGGGGAGAATTTCCGCGACGCTTCGCTTTGACCCCACGATGCGTGGTTTGGGATCTGGGCGAGGTTCAGGCATGGCTCGCGGCCCGTCGCTCAAAACCAATTCTCCGTGCGCCCGGCCCCGACGTGAAGCAACGCCGAGCCCGTCCGGTCAAAGAGCGGGATCGGGCTCAAAGATCGGCATCGACGGCGGGATAAGAGTCGGCATGTACTTTTTGCCGTCGACCCACGCGTCCAAGATGTCCGACCACTCCTGCATCATGTGTCGACGCTGCACCTCATATTCAGCCTTGTTATAGACGCCACGCGACGAGCGCCCGTCCTCATGCGCCAGGCACTTTTCAATCCAGTCGCTGTTGAAGCCAAGTTCGTTCAGCAGCGTCGAACCTGTCCGCCGCAGGTCGTGAACCGTAAACGGCTCCAGGGGCAAGCCGTCCGCCTTCGCCCGTTCGACGACTGCGTAGGTCACCCGGTTGAAGGTGGCGCGCGACATCGGAGCATCTGCGTCGTACCGCGACGGCAGAAGGTATCGTGAATTGCCTGCACAGGTCTTCAAGGCGATCATGATGTCGAGCACCTGATGCGACAGGTAGACGTTATGCGCCTTCGAGCGCTTCATCCGCTCCTTCGGAATCGTCCAAACCGCATTCTCGAAGTCGACTTCGTCCCACACTGCGTCCTGCAACTCGCTCTTTCGCACCATCGTGAGCAGATAGAGCCGCATTCCCAAACGGATCGTGGGAAGCGTGGAGATGTGCTCGAGCTGCTTCAACATCACTCGAATTTCGGAAGGCGAGAGCGACCGATCTTTCGGCACGAAAGTGGCGATCGACGCTGGTCCAACTTCGTCGGCCGGGTTTGCGACCTTCTCGCCGTGCAGGATCGCGAATCCGTAGATCTGCTTCAGGATGTCTCGCACGTGGATAGCCGTCGCCGGAGCACCGCGTTCAACGATGCTGCCGCAGTGGGCCCGTAGATCGTCGGGCGTAATTTCCGTCAGGAGACGATTGCGCCAGACGGGGAGCAGTTCGCGCTCGAAGATGGAACGCCGCATCGCGCGCGTGCTGTCGGCCATGGGCCCGGCAGTCAGCCACTTCTCGCCGAACTCGCCAAAGATCTTCGCTTCCTTGATACGGCGCTTTTCCCGCTGTTTTTCGATCGCCGGCGATCGTCCGTCGCCAATGGCGCGCCTGGCGTCGATGCACTTCTCTCGGGCCCGGGCAAGCGAGATCCCGTCGCGTCCGTATCTGCCCAGATAGACGGTCTCGCGACGACCGTTGAGCCTGTAATCCAGGCGAAACGAGATCGCGCCACTGGGCATGACGCGAACATACATGCCGTCCCGGTCCGCGATTTTGTAAATTTTCTCTTTTGGTTTCAATGCCTTGATGGCGGCATCCGTCAACATTCCAACTGCCTCCTGAAAAGTACCGTCAGCACATTTTCGAGGGTTCGTGATCGGGAATCGCCTTTATCTTCAACGTGTTAAAGAAACAAAAGTACCGTCACGAGCCTCATTGACCGTGACGGTACTTTGAAAAATTTGTCCGAGCAATATACCGGAGGTCCGTCACGCAGGTCGCCAGAGCCAAACTCTTCCGACCGATAGACACTGATCGTCGTAGGCATAATCTATTTTTGTTTTCAATGGCTTGCGTCGTACCGCAGCGTGGTTTCGGGTACGTCCGGATGGGTTTGAATCATTCCCACTCAATGGTGCCGGGCGGCTTCGAGGTCACGTCGTAGACGACCCGGTTGATGCCGCGCACCTCGTTGATGATGCGGGTGGCGGCGTTGCCGAGGAATTCCATGTCGAACGGGTAGAAGTCGGCCGTCATGCCATCGACGGAGGTCACCGCCCTGAGCGCGCAGACGAATTCGTAGGTGCGCCCGTCGCCCATGACACCGACGGTCTGCACCGGCAGGAGCACCGCGAAGGCCTGCCAGATCGCGTCGTAGAGCCCGGCCTTGCGGATTTCGTCGAGATAGATCGCATCGGCCTGGCGGAGGATTTCGAGCTTGTCGCGGGTGATTCCGCCCGGACAGCGGATGGCAAGGCCCGGCCCCGGAAACGGCTGCCGACCGACGAAACTTTCCGGCAGGCCGAGTTCGCGGCCGAGCACACGAACCTCGTCCTTGAACAATTCGCGCAACGGCTCGACAAGCTGCATGTTCATGCGCTCGGGCAGCCCGCCGACATTGTGGTGCGACTTGATCGTCACCGACGGCCCGCCGGTGAAGGACACCGACTCGATGACGTCGGGATAGAGCGTGCCCTGCGCCAGGAAATCGGCACCGCCGAGCTTCTTGGCTTCGGCCTCGAAGGTCTCGATAAACAGCCGGCCGATGGTCTTGCGCTTGACCTCCGGGTCCATCTCGCCTTCCAGCGCGTCGATGAACAGATCCTGTGCCTGCACATGGACGAGCGGGATATTGTAGTGGTCGCGGAACATCGCGACGACTTCCTCCGCCTCGTTCATCCGTAAAAGGCCATGGTCGACGAAGATGCAGGTGAGCTGTTCGCCGACCGCCTCGTGGATCAGAACCGCCGCGACGGAGGAATCAACACCGCCCGAGAGCCCGCAGATCACCCGGCCCGTGCCGACCTTCTTGCGAAGCTCGTCGATCGCCTGGTCCTTGAAGGCCGCCATCGTCCAGTCGCCGGCAAGCCCGGCGATACGGTGGACGAAATTCGACAAAAGCCGCGCTCCGTCGGGGGTGTGGACGACCTCGGGGTGGAACTGCACGCCGTAGAACCGCCTTTTCTCGTCGGCGATCGCGGCAAACGGCGCGCCGGGCGAATGGCCGATAACCTCGAAGCCTTCCGGAAGTTCGGTCACCCGGTCGCCATGGCTCATCCAGACCTGGTGGCGGGTGCCCTCGGCCCATATGCCATCGAACAGGGGCGAAGCCTTGCGAACCTCGATGAAGGCGCGGCCGAACTCGCGATGCAGACCGCCCTCGATATTGCCGCCGAGTTGGGAACACATGGTCTGCTGGCCATAACAGATGCCCAGAACCGGGATGCCGGCCTCGAACAGGGCGGACGGCACATCGGGCGCGTTCGCCTCGGTGACCGAGGCGGGCGAGCCCGACAGGATGACGGCCTTCGGCTTCAGCCGCGCGAAACCCTCGGCGGCGGACTGGAAGGGGACGATCTCAGAATAGACCCCCGCCTCGCGGATACGCCGGGCGATCAGCTGGGTAACCTGGGAGCCGAAATCGATGATGAGGATTGTGTCGGGGTGCGCTGTCATGGCGAGGCTTTAGGCAAGCAAGCCACCAATGTCCAGCATGTGCCAGGTCGCCGCCGCAGCCATCGCTAGCCGGCTTCGCAATCTCCCCGCCGATGGCGCGGAACGTGCATCCGGCAACGCCGTTCACCGGCATCGGCAATCATGCCGCGCCACCGGAGTCGAAGATATGAGCGTCAAATCGCTGGACGATCTCTTTATCCATACGCTGAAGGACATCTACTACGCCGAGAAGCAGATCGTAAAATCGCTTCCGAAGATGTCGAAGAAAGCCACATCTGCGGAACTGAAGGCCGCCTTCGATGCCCATCTGGAGGAAACGAAGGACCATGTGACGCGCCTTGAGAGCGTTTTCGAGGGGTTGGGCAAAAAGGCCTCGGCGGAAAAATGCGACGCGATCGAGGGCATCCTTGAGGAAGCAAAAGGGCTCATGGACGAGGTCGAGGATAGTGAGACCCTCGACGCTGCGATGCTGGCGGCAGCGCAGGCGGTCGAGCATTATGAAATCGCTCGCTATGGCACCCTGATCGCCTGGGCCGAGACGCTCGGGCACAAGGACGCCGCCAAGACGCTGAAGGAAACCCTTGCGCAGGAAAAGGCGGCGGACGAGAAGCTGACCAAGATCGGCAGTGGAAAGGTCAACAAGAAGGCCGCGTAATCGCGAACCGCTCCGATGCACGAACGGGCCCCGCCCGCCAGCAGGGCCCGTTCGTCCCACCTTGCCTATTCGGCAAGGAGACCGCCAGCCAGCGCCGCGTCCAGTCGATCGACCGCGTCCGCCAGCTTCTCGTCGATGACCTGAAGCAGCATCGTCCAGTCGTCGTAGTGATGCAGCTCCGCCGCGCCGTCGGAAATGCCCCGCAGCCCAAGCATCGGCACCGCGAAACGCTGGCAGGCGCGCAAAACGGCGAAGGTTTCCATGTCGACCATGTCGGCGTCGATCGCCTCATAGCGAGGGCCGGAGACGATATCGGACCCGGTCGAAAGCCTGGCGGCCGCGATGTCCGGTATCGGCGTCGGCAAAGTGGTGTGGAGCGGATGATCGAGGAACGGCGTCACGCCTTTCTCGAATCCGAGCGGCGAGGCGTCGATATCGCGCCAGGCGACCGAGGCGACCTGATAGACCTCTCCCTGCTCCAGCGTCCGCGACCCGGCCGAGCCCAGCGAGACGACGAGGTCCGGCGGGTGGCCGGCCGCCCTCAGCGCGTTCAGGGCGACGCCGGTGCCCAGCGCCGCCTCGATCGGGCCGACACCGGTCATCAGCGGCCGGATGCGGCGCCGCAAGGCCGGTCCGTATTCGGCCGCGGCCGCCATGACGAACAGCACCTTGCGTCCGGCCAGTTCGTCGGTCGCGAGGTCGCTTTGAGAGGGATTGAAATCGGTCATGGGCGGGGCCTCCGGCAAGGCGCGCGATCGGCAGCCAACTCGCTCAGTTCAACCACCAGATCGCGCCGTTGAGAAGCAGCGCATAGGCGACCCAGGCGCCATAGGGCATGAACAAGAACGCCGCGGGGCGGTCGTGGCGCCAGGTGAGCGCGATGAAACCGACGATCGTGCCGAGCAGCGCCATCATGACGAGGAGCGCGGCGCCGGTCCAATGCAGGACGAAGAACACCGGGGACCAGAGGAAATTCAGCCCGATCTGCAGCCACCACATGCGCGAGGCCTGTAGCTCACCGCCGTGCCAGACGCGCCAGCCGGCGATGCCGATCAGGATGTAGAGAATCGTCCAGGCCGGCGCGAACACCCAGCTGGGCGGGTTGAACCAGGCCTTGCTCAAGCCGGCATACCAGTCGCCCGGGGCGGTGGCGATGCCGACCGCCGAGCCGCCTCCGACGGTGAGGACCAGGAACAGGGCCAGGACGAGATAGGGATGCCTCATGCCCGCTCCAGCATGGCGAAGAAGAAACCATCGGTGCCACTGGTTCTCGGCGTAAGCGTCAAGGCCGTTCCGCCGCCGAGCAGCTTGGCCAGATACGCCTTCGGAGCTTCGGGAAGAGCCGTGTCCCATGCGGCCGTCGCGTCGGCCACTTTGAACGTATCGCCCTGGCGATCCAGAAAGGCCGCGACGCGCGCCTCGTTCTCCGGCGGAAGCAGCGAACAGGTGATGTAAACGAGATGACCGCCCGGCTTGACGAAGCGCGCCGCCTGATCGAATACCGCATCCTGCTCGGCCATCCGCTTGTCCAGCTGCCGGTCCGACAACCGCCATTTGGCGTCGGGACGGCGCCGCCACGTACCGGTTCCCGTGCAGGGCGCGTCGACCAGAACAAGATCCATCTTGCCGACGAGGTCAGCGAGATCATCGCGCGGCGCGTGGATCTGAACGTTGCGGGCTTCGGCGCGCTTCAGCCGGTCGTGGATCGGCGCGAGCCGTTGGCGGTCTGAGTCATAGGCATGAATCTGACCGGTGTTTTCCATATTCGCGGCCAGGGCCAGCGATTTGCCGCCCGCTCCGGCACAAAAATCCAGCACCTGCTGGCCCGGCCGTGCGCCGGCCAGCAGCGACACGATCTGCGAGCCCTCGTCCTGGATCTCGAACCAGCCCTTCTGGAAGGCCGCCTCGACCTGAACGTTGGGATGACGACCGGCGCCCTCGATCGGCGCGATCCGCAGGCCATGCGGACTGAACGGTGACGGTTCAGCGGCAAATGGCGCCAATGCCTTTACCAGCTTTTCGCGATCGACCTTCAGCGTGTTGACCCGCATGTCGAGCGGCGGGCGTGCGCTGAGGGCGGCGGCCTCGTCGGTCCAGCCCTCCCCGAAAGCCTGTTCGAAATGGGCAGCCAGCCAATCCGGCACGTCGGCGCGCACCGCGCCGGGCGCGGTCGACAGGTCACGGGTACGAAACGCCGCGAGATCGTCGGCGGAGGGCATATCGGGCGCGAAACGATCACCGTCGAGCTTCGTGGCCAACTCTTTCTCGTCCATATCAAGACCATCGAGCACGGCGGCAAAAACCAGCGCCCGGACGGAATCGTCCTCCATGCGCCAGCCGAGCGAGCGCTTCCTGCGCAGGACGTCGTAGACGATGTTGCCGATGGCGGCGCGGTCGCCGGAACCGGCGAAGCGATGGGACAGGCCCCAGTCCTTCAGGGCGTCGGCGACGGGCCGATGGCGCCTCGCGATGTCGTCCAGAATTTCGATCGCCGCGGCGATCCGACCACCTAGACGCATGGCGAACTCCTATGGTCGGTGCGCAAATCGATGTGGGGAGGGTTCGGCAAGACGGTGGGATCGGTCAAAGGGCTCAGTCTTCATAGGGATTAAACAGCTTTGCGCCGGTTGGCACGAAGTGGCGAATGTTGCGTGTGACGATCGTCAGATCGTGTTCGAGCGCGGTCGCGGCGATCAACAGATCGGCGGCGTGCGAATGCGAGTCGATCGACAACTGGCCCCAGATGCGCGCGATAGGATAGGTCACCGGTAGTGTCCGATCCACAAATTCCTCGCTAAGACCTGCGAACCAGATCGAGAGACGATCCGCACGGTTGCGATTGCGCCGGCGAAGCGACGCGATGCCGCGCTCCAGTTCGCCGAAGGTCATAACGCTGAGAAATTGCTTACTGTCAGCGTTCCTTGCCAGCCAAGCCAGCACGGCGTCGTCTGGTGGCGTTTTCGCTAACTCCGACACCACCATTGTGTCCAGTAAATACATCTTGCGCTAATCGAACTCAACGTCACGTGGAACGAGCATCGCGCGATCGTTCTCGTCAATGAGTTCCTCGCCAGGCCCAAGGACTTTGGGGGCCGAGAGCAGATGTCTCACAAAGGCGCGATTGCGCTCGATCTCCTGATCCTTCATCGCATCGAAATCCTTCGCGGAGACCACGACAACCGCCGACTCGCCTCGTCGTGTCACGCGTTGAGGCCGCCCATTCAGGGCCGCCTCCACCACCGCCGAAAACTTGTTCTTGGCGTCCTGCAAGGTCCACTGATTGCCCATGCCACCCCTCCTGACGCAATGCATATCAAGCTAGACAGTAGGCTAGCCAAGATGGCTTCGCAATGGTGCTATCGTTGGATTAAGAACGGCCAGAAGGCCGGAACGTCTCCGTCCCGGCCTTCGTCGTCGTTAGGGCGTTAGCCCGACTTATTCGGCGGCCTGCGGATGTCCGCTGGCTGCATCGCCCGACGTGATCTGCGGGGTATTCTCCGAGATCGGCGCGGCGTTCGGCTTGTAGCCGCCCTCGGCCTTGATCTTGTCCCAGGCGCGCCGGACACCGGCTTCGTAATCCGGATGCACCTTCTGGAACTCGGCCAACTGGCGCTCGCAGATGATTTCGGGAACGTCCGCCCAGGTGCCGGCGATGTTGTTGAACAGCCGTTCCTTCTCGTCGGCCTCGAGCACCTTCACGAAGAGCTCGCGCACCTGGCTGTAATCGTCGTGCCCGTTGCGGTGGTCATAGCGCGCCGCGTCGCCCGAGATGCGCAGCGGCGGCTCCTGGGCGGACCGGTCCTCCACCGCGCCGTCGAACGAGTTCGGCTCGTAATAGGCGTTCTCATTGCCGGTGCGAACACCGCCATAGACGTTCATGGTGCCGTCCTTGTGGTAGTTGTGCACTTCCACTTTCGGACGGTTGACCGGGATCGACTCGTAATGGGTGCCGAGCCGGTAACGGTGCGCGTCGGCGTAGGAGAAGATGCGGGCCTGCAGCATCTTGTCCGGCGAGAAGCTGATCCCGGGCACGACGTTCGACGGCGAGAAGGCGGCGTTCTCGATCTCGGCGAAATAATTGTCGGCGTTGCGGTTCAGCTCGAAAGTGCCGACGTCGATCGGCGGGTAGTCCGCGTGTGGCCAGACCTTGGTCAGGTCGAACGGATTGTACGGGGTCTTTTCAGCGTCCATCTCCGGCATGACCTGGATCTGCATCTTCCAGCGCGGGAAGTTGCCGTCCTCGATCGAGTTGAACAGCTGCTCCTGATAGCTCTCACGGGTCTTGCCGACGACCTGCTCGGCTTCGGCGTTGGTGTAGTGCTCGTGGCCCTGCTCGGTCTTGAAGTGGAACTTGACCCAGAAGCGCTCGCCGGCATCGTTCCACAGCGAGAAGGTGTGGCTGCCATAGCCGTTCATGTGCATTGGCGAGACCGGCAGGCCGCGATCCGACATCAGGATCGTCACCTGGTGCAGGCTCTCCGGCGACAGCGACCAGAAATCCCACATGGCGGTCGGCGAGCGCATGTTGGTCTTCGGGTGGCGCTTCTGCGTGTGGATGAAATCCGGGAACTTGTAGGGATCGCGGACGAAGAACACCGGCGTGTTGTTGCCGACGAGATCCCAGTTGCCGTCCTCGGTGTAGAATTTCATCGAAAACCCGCGCACGTCGCGCTCGGCATCGGCGGCGCCGAGTTCGCCGGCGACGGTCGAGAAGCGGATCAGCATCGGGGTCTCGCTCCCCGACTGCAGAGCCTTGGCCTTGGTGTATCGGGAGATGTCGCCGGTGATCTTCAGCGTGCCGTGCGCGCCCCAGCCCTTGGCATGGACGGCGCGCTCGGGAATGCGCTCGCGATTCTGGTGCGCGAGCTTTTCGATCAGCTGGTAGTCCTGCATCAGCAGCGGTCCGCGCTCGCCAGCGGATAGCGAATCCTGATTGTTCGGCCACGGCGCGCCGGCGCTCGTCCTCAGTGTCTTGCGATCAGCCATGACGGCCTCCCTTTGCATTGGAAAATCTCGACCTGATAATAGGCATTCGCTCGATAATCTCCAATCGTATTTGCAGTGGAGTGCAATCGGATTATCCTATCGGCATGATCACCATCCGGCAGCTCCGATATTTTCATGCACTCAGCCAGACCCTGCATTTCGGCCGGGCGGCCAAGCAGCTCAATATCAGCCAGCCGGCGCTATCGGCGCAGATCGCCCAAATGGAGGCCTTCTTCGGCGGGCCGCTGTTCAATCGCGCGGCCAGCGGCGTCTCGCTGACCAGCGACGGTGCGCTGGTTCGCGAACGCGCCGCGCGCATTCTGGCAGAGGTCGGCGAACTGGAAAGCCTCGCCACCCTTGGCGACCGGTTGCTCAGCCGACGGCTTCGGCTCGGCATCATCGCTTCGGTCGCGCCCTATCTTCTGCCCGCTATTCTTCGCGAGCTTGGCCACGCCTATCCGACGCTGGAATGCGAGATTCGCGAGAGCGTGACCGACAGGCTGCTCGCCGACCTCGCGACGGGACGGATCGATTGTGCCGTCGTCGCCTTGCCGATCGAGAACCCGGGCATCGAAACGATCGCGCTCTTCGACGATCCGTTCCACCTCGCCCTGCCAGTCGCAGAGGCCAGCCGCCTTGCGGTTCCCGTCCCGATCGCGGCGCTCAGGCAGGAACGCCTGATCCTCTTGGAAGAAGGGCATTGCTTGAGGGCTCAGGCGCTGGAAATCTGCCGCATCGCCGATGCCGGGGAAATGGCGGGCCTCGCCGCGACCAGTCTGACGACGATCCTGCGCATGGTGTCGGGTGGTCTGGGCGCGACGCTGATCCCGCAGATGGCGATTGCCGACGAAACCAGCGCCGGCGGCATCGCGATCCTGCCCTTCCAGGCGCCGACGCCGTTCCGGACGATCGCCCTCGCCTTCCGTCCGTCGACGGCGCGGCGGCGCGATTTCGACGCTCTGGCGGACCTGATTCGCCGAACCGGGTCGGCGGTTCCGACCGACGCTTCCGTATCGGACAGACATGACGATCGGAAAAAGAGCAGGAAATCCCGACGTGCCGTTACAGGCCAATACCGGGATAGTTCGGGCTTTCGCGGGTAATCGTCACGTCGTGGGCGTGGCTTTCGCGGAAGCCGGCGCTTGAAATCCGCACGAATTGCGCCTCGCGCCGGAAGGTCTCCAGATCGCGCGCGCCGACATAACCCATCGCCGCGCGCAGGCCGCCGGCGAGCTGATGCAAGACGGCCGAGACCTGCCCCTTGTAGGCGACCTGGCCCTCGATGCCCTCCGGCACGAGTTTCAACGTGTCCTGCACCTCGGCCTGGAAATAGCGATCGGCCGAGCCGCGCGCCATCGCGCTGACCGAACCCATGCCGCGATAGGCTTTGTAGGAGCGGCCCTGATGCAAATAGATCTCGCCTGGGCTCTCGTCGGTCCCGGCAAGCAACGATCCGACCATGGCGGCCGCCGCCCCGGCTGCCAGCGCCTTGGCGAGGTCGCCGGAGAATTTGATGCCGCCGTCGGCGATCACCGGGACGCCCGCCTTGTCCGCCTCTTCCGCCGCGCCCATGATCGCCGAGAGCTGCGGCATGCCGACCCCCGCGACGATCCGGGTGGTGCAGATCGAGCCCGGCCCGATGCCGATCTTGACGCCGTCCGCGCCGGCGTCGATCAGCGCCTTGGTTCCGTCGGGCGTGGCGACGTTACCGGCCAGGATCTGGACCTCGTTCGAGAGCCGCTTCACCCGCGCTACCGCATCCAGAACCCGCTGCGAATGGCCATGGGCGGTGTCGATGACCAGAAGGTCGATCCCGGCATCGATCAGGCGCTCGGCCCGTTCGAAGCCGTCGTCGCCGACGCTGGTCGCGGCCGCCGCCAGCAGGCGCCCCTGCGCGTCCTTCGAGGCGTTCGGATTGAGCTGCGACTTCTCGATATCCTTGACGGTAATCAGGCCGATGCAGTGATTGTCGCCATCGACGACGACGAGCTTCTCGATCCGGTGATGGTGAAGGAGCCGCTTGGCTTCGTCCTGGTCCACCGTCTCGCGGACGGTGATCAGCCGGTCCTTGGTCATCAATTCGTGGATCGGCTGGCGGTCGTCGGAGGCAAATCGCACGTCGCGATTGGTGAGAATGCCGACCAGTCGGCCCTGGGTCTGGCCGCCGGAGCCGCCGTTCTCGACCACGGGAATGCCGGAAATGCGGTGCTGCTCCATCAGGGCGCGGGCATCACCGAGCGTGGCGTTCGGGCCGATCGTCACCGGATTGATCACCATGCCGCTTTCGAATTTCTTGACCTGGCGAACCGCCTCGGCCTGTTCGATCGGGGTCAAATTGCGGTGGATCACACCGATGCCGCCGGCCTGAGCCATGGCGATCGCCAGACGGGATTCGGTGACCGTATCCATCGCGGCCGAAAGGATCGGAATGTTCAGCTTCAGCGTGCGGGTGATCGCGGTGCGAAGGTCGACCTGCCCCGGCATCACCTCAGAATGACCCGGCAGCAGCAGGACGTCGTCGAAGGTGAGAGCGGTCGAACCGGTTGCGGTTTCGATGATGCGGGCCATGCCAGTCCTCGTGGATGATGCGTCCGCCTGAAAGCGAGTCGGGCGGGAAAAGGATTGGCAAGGGCTGCTAGCACGGTGTCGTGACGTTTGGAAGTGAGGGTGGTATACCGAACAGATCGCCCGATCGGGGACGCACCCGTCAAGGCGGCCAGCGGCGTCTTGCGGGGGGCTCAGTCGATCGGCATCCGTCCCTCGCCCTCGCCGTCTTCCGCATCGGGACGTTTGCGCCGACCCTTGAAGCTCTTGGCCAGAAGATAGAGTTCGACCGAGCCCTCGCGCGAGGCCGGCGGCTTGACGTGATGGACGCTGACGAAATTCTGCTTGAGCAGGTTGAGAAGATCGCGCTCGGTTCCGCCCTGGAACGTCTTGGCGAGAAAATGACCGCCCGGTTTGAGCGTGCGAAGGGCGAAATCCGTCGCCACCTCGCACAGATGCATGGTGCGCAAATGGTCGGTCTGGCGGTGGCCGGTGGTGAGCGCCGCCAGATCGGACAAGACAATGTCGGGATCGCCGCCCAGCGTTTCGAGCAAGCGAGCTGGCGCCGTATCGTCGAGAAAGTCCAGTTCCAGGATCGTCGCGCCGGGGACCGGTTCGACCACCAGATAGTCGATGCCGACGACGCGGATGTCGTCGCCGCTCGATCCGGTGCGTTCGACCGCGACCTGGCACCAGCCGCCCGGCGCCGCGCCGAGATCGACAATTTTCAGGCCCGGTTTCAGCAGCTTGTAACGGTCGTCCATCTCGATCAGCTTGTAGGCCGCCCGCGAGCGGTAGCCATCGGCTTTCGCCCGGCGGACATACGGGTCATTGAGCTGGCGCTCGAGCCAGCGGCGCGAGGACGCCTTCACCCCGCGCTTTTTCTTGACCTTGACGGTCAAGCTCCGGTCGTCGCCGCGTCCGCTCATCCGCGCGTCTTCCTCATCGGTTCGTTCCGCCGCCAAACACCGTCGGCGACCATCATCTCGGTCAACAGCCCTTCCCTAAGGCCGCGGTCCGCCACCCGCAACGTCGGGGCCGGCCAGACCCGGTGGATCGCCTGCAGGATAGCGCAGCCGGCCAGTACCAGATCGGCACGATCGCTGCCGATACAAGGATTGGCGACCCGTTCGTCGAAGCTCCATCCGGCGATCCTGGCAACCAGCTCGTCAGCCTCGCGGTCGGTCAGCCACAGGCCATCGACTTGGCGACGGTCGTAGCGTTCGAGATTGAGATGCACCCCGGCGAGCGTCGTAACCGTTCCCGACGTGCCGAGCAGATGGAATTGGTCACTGCCGACGATCGAACCGAGCCGGTCGCGCTCGGGAAAGCGATGGATCATCTCCACCGTTTCGACCACCATCCGCTCGAACAGTTCCGGAGTGATGTCGCGGCCGCCGTGACGTTCGGCAAGCGTCACCACACCGACCGGCAGCGACGTCCAGGCGACGATGCGGCTTGCCAGGCGGCGGGTGTAGGCGCCGCGTAGATCAAGCAGCGCGATCTCGGACGAGCCACCGCCGATATCGAACAGAACGGCGCCCTTGGCTGAGCGATCGATCAGCGAACCGCAACCGGAAACCGCCAGCCGTGCCTCGGTCTCGCGGGTGACGATCTCAAGCTCAAGTCCGGTATGCCGCGTCACCTGCTCGATGAATTCGGCGCCGTTCGCCGCCGAGCGGCAGGCTTCCGTAGCGATCAACCGCATATTGCCGACATCGCGCGCGGCCAGCTTCTGGGCGCAGATGCCCAAGGCGGCGATCGCCCGGTCCATCGCGCCGCGCGACAGGCTGCCGGTGCGGCTGAGGCCCTCGCCGAGGCGCACGATGCGCGAGAAGGCGTCGATGACCCGGAATTGGCCGGGCCGCGTCGGGATCGCGATGAGAAGACGGCAATTGTTGGTGCCGAGATCGAGAGCGGCATAGGCGGGCGGCCGATGCGCGGCGGACGCAGGACGCGCGGTACGGGCCGGCGCGAGGGTCGGCGCGAACTTCCCGGCCGAATGCCGGTCGGAATTCGTCTCGACCCGCGCGAGTGCCGCCGAGGCAGCATCGCGCTTAGCCCCGACCGGCGCGGATGCCCCGGCATCCGGCTTCACGCCGCGACTCCTCGGGCGGCGCCGGCGGGGTTTTCGCGTCCCACGCGGCTCCGCCGGGCCAGCCGGCCGGTCGTCGTCTTTCGCCGTCTTGGCCGCGGCGTCGGGGAGCGCCGCGTTCTTGGCAACCGCCTTGCGTCGCCGCCGGCGCTGCCGCTTGGTCAGGGACTGCCCGCCCTCGCCTGCCCCTTGCGGGGGCTGCGGCGATGCCGGGCCAGGTTGGTAAATCCCGTTCAGATCCGACGACGGATGGTTTCTCCCACCGATATCATGGTCACTCACACGGTCTCTCCGGCGCCGCCATCCTGCCGGACGTCATGGCGCCTTTATTGGCTTATTCACTGTCGAGTGTAGCAAGCCCTATGGACAGCACAAGGGCGGGAGCGGGGCTTAGCCGGCCGGCGGCCGGCCTCGGCAGCGCGATCGGCACCGGTTCGCGGTCCGCCGCGACTGCTACACAGGGCGGGTCGGTCCGGGGCATGAGGATCACGGAAAAATCGCGACAGAGGGTTCACAGTCGCGCCGCCTGCGTCTATATGAGCTTGCATCCGCGGCGCCGACAGGCGGCCGCTACGGTGGGGAATAGGTTAACGGTAGACCCACGGACTCTGACTCCGTTAGTCCTGGTTCGAATCCAGGTTCCCCAGCCAACTTCCAGAAATCCCAGGTTCCCTCAGGCTTACGCGCCGCCAGATCGACCGTATCGCGATCATGTGAACCACGGATGTGGACCCGTCAAGCACGGCGAATATCGGCGGGCCTGCTCCGCAACCCTGACCAGCTTCGCCGGCCCGCCTTGCATTGTGCACGTGACGATTTGTCCGGACAGGCGGTTGAGATTTTCGATTATCGAGGTGAACTTATTAGGGAACCTGCTTGAGGTGGCCAGCCATGCCGCCTGTCCGGCGGCAGCCGCAGGGGGCTATGCCCCCGTGCACCCCCAAAGGAGATCAGACCGATGTCAGTTGATGGTCGCATCGAGCTTCGCATTACCACGGCCGATAAGGCGGCCCTGAACAAGCGAGCCGAAGCCGAGGGCGTCACTCTATCGACCCTGCTGCGGCGTGGTATCCGCTCGGTCCTTGGACTGCCGGTGCGTCTCGAAGGCGACGACGCCATTGAAGTTGTCACCTTGCGGCGGCGTGTAAATGCACTCGCCGCCCAACTTGAAGATGTCGGGAGGACCGGCACCGAGATTTCCGCGATCCGTCGCGGGTTCGCCCAGGTGCATGCTGATACTCATTCGCTGCTCGGGCGAGGCTGATGGTGATCAAGGCCGTCCGCATTCGCACCACATCGGGTGTGGGTCCGCTCGCACGGCATCTGCTCGATGGGCGTGACAACGAGGCGGTAGCGGTGATCCAGGGCAACATCGCGGACCTCGCCGACGCCGTTGACGATGCGCGGCGCTTCGCTCGCGTCTATGCCCTTCGGCATTTTATCGTCGCTCCTGCATTGCCGTTGAGCCGGGACCAGTTCCAGCAGGCCGTTGGTGCCCTGGCCGCCGAATTCGGCTTCGCGGAGACGGTGGCGGTGATCGTGGAACACCGCAAGGCTCGTGCCGCTGCCGATGCCACCGATACTCATTGGCACGTCGTGGTGCCCGAGGTGGACGCCGCTTCGGGGAAGGTTCTATCGAACGCCCATGACCGGGCTCGGCATGAAAAGGTCTCCAGGGCGTTGGAGCTTATGTTCCACCATCCCGTTATCGGCGGTGCTCATGACCGGGCCGTCTTGGCAACCTTCCGGCGAGATGGACGCGACGATCTTGCGGACCAATTGGCCGAGCATCTTGGCCTTGGCCCGCGTCCTGTCGAAGCGTTCACCACCAAGACCCATCAGGCGGCCAAGAGGCAAGGCATAGACCTGGCCCAAGCAAAGGTAGCGGTTCGACGCGCATGGGCCACCAGCGATAGCGACAAGGTGTTCCGCAGCCGCTTGGCTGAACACGGCCTCGTCCTTGCATCGGGTGACAAGCCCGGAACCTGGGTCGTGCGTGCCATTTCCGGGGATATTTTTCTCGGAGCGGCCCATCGCCTTGCCGGGGTGCGTCGGGCCGACTTCAACTCCCTCATCGAAAGGACTGGCTATGACCGCCGCAGCGACCACACACCACCCCACGAACCCCGCGCAGGCAATACTGACGGACACGCGGGCATTGCGACGCGACATGGCGACGGTTCTGTCGCTCGCCCAGGCGACGGCTTTGCCGATGGCGGGCGAGGAAAAGTCTTTCCTCGAAACCGTGACCGGGTTGTTGCAGATGATCGTGAGCGGAATAGAGGAAAACAGGAAGAGCCTGGAAGGCCTCCATCAGCGTCTCAACGACCCCGCAATCCAGGTGACGCTTCGGCGCATGATCGAGGACTGATCGGTTCGATCCAAAGGGCAACGACGGCTCTGACCGAATTGACCGGTTCCGATATACACCGGTCGTATGAGGATCGAACGATCAGCTATCTGGACGGAATAGAAGCGCAGGCACGGGCAAGGGTGAATGACGCAAACATAGAGGCCAAACCTGATCCCCCACAGCGGCTGGCAACGACACGCGAAAACCGAGACGCGGCGGAAGCACGAAACATCGAGCTGTGGAAGGAATTAAGGGCTTCGCAGAAGCGGATGGCAATTCCCGATCGGGCCCCCAGCCTCCTTAAGCGACTGTTGGGTAGGAAGGCCCCTAGCAGGCCCAGCGAAGGCTTCGAAAAGGAGCAATCTGATCTTCAAGCGGCCATCATTGCGTCCGAGCGAACCCTCGAGGCCGCAATAGCGGAAGCCGCCCGAGCTGAGAAAAGCGACGTAGCCGTTCGCGCTTCCCAACTCGGTGCCAGGAAGGCCGAGATCGGGAGCGCCAACATGGTCTTGTCGGAAGTCCTTCGTGCCCGCAGGGCGATGGCCGCATTTCCTGCCCTTGCCTTCACAGGACCGGTATTCACGGCATGGACCGGGCAGCGGATCGAGCGCCGATGGCGCGACATGCGAAATCGCCAATCCCATACATTTCAGGGAGGCCCGATAGGACTGAGTTAGTTACGATGAATGCGACGTTTTTCTGGTGCACCGCAAATAATAGAGCGACATTGTCCGGACACCATTGATTCGCATAGGGCGGAAAGAGGTGTCGCTGGATACCCTGCCGCATGGACGACGCCGCATTCTTTGGCGAAATCGAGACGTTTCAGAGCCTGCCGTCGCCGGTATCCGTCGTTCCGGCTCCGCGTAACCGCAAGCGTATCGATCCTCCCGAACGTCGCGTCCTTGATCTAGCGCTCGCAAAACGTCTGGACGGTCTCGGTGCCGATCCCTGGACGACGAAGGTCACCGATATGGTCGATCTTCAGACGCTCGAAGAATTTCACGACCTTGCCCCGTTGAGAGAACACTGGATTTTTTCGAGACCAGCGAAGCAGAGGGCTGCTGCATTCAATGCGGTTTTCAGTGCATATGAGGCCCAGACGAACGCGTCTGGATTTCGGGGCTATGTCTTGCGGCCCGCACCCGCCAAGGCAGAACTGGGGGCGCTTGCGAAGGTCTTGAGGGAAATCGCGCAGACCTATGGCCGTGTCCTGGCGAACGCCAAGAGGGATGGCCTTGCTCGTCCAGTAGCCCTTTTCGTGCATCCGCGTTGGGACCAGACCTTGGAGGCCTGGGATGTCCATTTGCATACCATCGTGGATGTCGTTCCTGGTATGGAAGATAAGTTCTTCTTGCGTCTCGCCATGAACTTTGCGACGCCTCAAGATGTCGGTGAAATCAAAAATGTCTCGGCATGGGCCAATTATTGCAGCGCTTGGGTGGTTGACCATCGAGATGTCGGAAACTGGCCCGACGAGGCGATAATAGAATTCTGGAATCTCAAATCCCCACAATTTATTCGTAAGGCTGGCGACTTCGCAGACTATGCCAGGAGGGTAAGGAGGAAAGAAATCCGCTGGGAGAAGGACAGGGTCGTCGTCGCTGAGAAAGATCCTGCCCAGGTGCGCCCGACGCAGGCTTTACACCCTTTGAGGGATGCCGCGCAGATAGGCTATGCGGTGGTTCGTATCGGCGGCAGAAAACGCTCTTGCGCAATATTCAGATACGAACGACCAATACGAAGAAATGGCGCGGATCGGTCGCCGCAGGTTCATCCAGAACCTGCCGTCTCCGGAAGCCCTAGGGAATCTACTTCGACTACCGGCTCGATCCCATCCACGACCGTTCCTGAGAAATCCAAGGATTTTATGGTCACTCGTCGCATTCGCTTCCGATTGGCTGTGTGGGTGAAGATATGGGCCTCTGGAGCACCCCTGCGCTATCCACGACCCATTCGACGGCGGCTTGCCGAGAAAGGCGTCACTACAACCCCCAAGCTGCCAGGGCGGCCCGCACGGCGGCGGGATCGGCCTTGATACGGTAGACTGTCTGCCGAGACACAGACGCGGCGGCAGCGGCCTCGGTCGCACCAACGCCTTTTCCGAGTTCTGCCAGAACGATATCCATCGCCCCAGACGTGAAAGCGGGCTTCCGACCCCTGTATGCGTTCTGTCGATCCCTCGCCGCCGCGATGCCGGATTTCTGCGCTAGTTTCGTCGCCTCGGCTTGCGCTTGGGCAGTCGCCGCCATGAACGCGATCAGCGCGTCCCTAACCGCCATTTCAATTGGATTATCGGTTGCACCATCGAAGACCATTGGGCTTATCACAGTTTTGATCACGACGCCCCTATCCATGAAAGCCCTGATGTTCTCCGTAACATCTCGATAGTCGCGGCCCAGTCGGTCTACCCAGCGAACGACAAGAATGTCGCCACGTCGGAGAAGGTCGAATAGGCGCTTACCCTGTGCCCGGTCCTTCAAAGGGATTGAAACGCCGGACACGCCATCGTCGGCGACCACTTGATCGATCACGAAACCAGCATTCTCAGCCTGGGTGCGTTGGATAGCGATATTCTGCTCGGCAGTGGAGACGCGGGCGTAGAGAATGGTCGACATAGACGAAGCCTGTCCGTAAGGGTTTCGTCCTCACAGTCGTCCGTCCGTATGGTTGTGTCAACCCTTGTGGACGTGGTTTCCAATCTCCTACGGGTGTTCGCTGAGGTATACCCTTGTGGACATGGAAGTTCGTCAGAGGCATTTCGCAACTTGAGCGCAAGTCCGTATGCAGTCGGCATGTCGCTAAAGCCTCCGGCCGAACGAATTGAGTTCGCCGGACGGGAAAGTCGGACCAAGCTGACTTCGAGTCCTGCAGTTGGTCGAGGATTGACGTGAACAGCCTTTAGAGGCGACCACCTGGACAGACTATCGAACATCCCGTTATGGGCCGGTGCATTTTGCGGGGATATCTCGGCCCGCCGTTTGGCTTTGGACACGAAAAAGTATTCCACGTGCTACCATAGCATTGCAGAGCAAGGCGTGTTCACGTATTGTTCCATACGGAGCGCGAGGGAATAAAGCATGAGAATCACAAAGACGGTCAGCAGCCCCACCCGTTATGCGCCGACCGTTCTGGACATTTTTTCCGGCGCAGGCGGCATCGCATACGGCTTTGCCCAGGCCGGTTTCCGGATCGTCGGCGGCATCGATAACAATGCGCAGTCGATCAACACCTTCCGACGAAATATTCCGCAAGCGGAAGGCTGTCTTCGCGATCTGCGAAAGCCGGACTTCTCTGATATCCGGGATCTCGTTGGCCCGGCGGGGGTTGATGTCGTCGTTGGCGGCCCGTCTTGTCAGGGCTTTTCAACCAGCGGCGGACTGAGCAGATCAAGTGGTCGCGACGAAAAGGATCCACGCAACCGGCTTTTCATAAACTACCTAAATCTCGTTGATGATTTGCGTCCGGCATGGATTGTCTTCGAGAATGTCCCGGGCTTGCTGCTCTACAATCAGGGCCGGGTCGCACTGGATATTGTTCGTGCGTTCCGGGAAATCGGCTACTCCGTAGCGCCGATGATCCTGCTTGCCGCTGACTTCGGCGTGCCACAGCTCCGACGCCGTCTGTTCTTCGTCGGCAACAGGACGGGATCCGACAACAGCTTTCCGGTCGCGACCCACGGGAACCCTGATCTGTGGCGGAATTTCTCCTTGCCGTTCGCCCATCTGTCTCGTATCGGCCACAGGTCAGGCGAGGATGTCTTTCCGCATGTCGGGTTTGCGGATGCCTGCAACGATCTACCCGCCGTCGACGAGGGCGGCGAACTCGACGGGGTGCCTTATGCATCGGAGCCCAAATCCGACTATCAGCTGCTTATGAGAGTCGGCTCAGATACAGTCCGGCAGCATGCAGCAGCGGACATGTCCGCGCTCGACCGGCTAGCCGCTCAGACACTGTTGGAAGGACAGAACTGGCGGGACATGCCGGCCGGGTCACTTCCCGAAAGGTTCAATCGCATCCGCTCCTACGACGCCACGACTATCCTGCGTCGCCTTAAGAGCGACATGCCATCATACACGGTGACAACGAAGTTCAACGAGGGCACCACCGGAGCATTCATTCATCCGACGCAACCTCGCACCCTGAGTCTGCGCGAGGCGGCGCGGCTTCAGTCGTTCCCGGACCGATTCGTTTTCGACGGGTCGCAGGCTCAAATCCGACAGCAAATCGGAAACGCCGTTCCGCCTTTGCTGGCGCAAGCAATCGCCGAAGCGATCCTGCCTCACGTTCTGAACGATACAGTTGGCGTGTCGCTAGCTCCTATCCGCGACACCGTGGACGTCGATAACCGGCTGGCCGAAAGCGACATCCTTAAGCTTAAGGCACCCCGTAAGATTAGGGTTGAGGAGCAGATGCTGATGGATGCGGTCTGACGGATGCCGTTCTTCACGATCGACCATGTGCGCATCGCCCTGGATTACACGACGACGCATACACATCCGGCGCTGTTGAGCTTTCTGGCGCTTGCCGCAGCCGGCGGCGTGGAGAGCGCGGACGACTCGTTGACGGTCGAGGGCGGCGCTACCGCCGAAGGCGCACTTCAGCGCAGGCACTTCATGATTGACGGCGGTCCTGAGGACAATCCATACTTCAAGGTTTTCGGCCCTCACGAGGGTAAGTCGCGTTGGCGCCGTGGCGACTACCCGGGAAAAAGCCTTCAGCGGCAACGGCAGGATCGCAAAAACGTCTTCCACCAGAGCACATCCAACAAGAAAAACTGGTCTTTCACCCCGGGGTTTAAGTCGGTCGTCCTTTCGGCTCCGGCCACGGTGGTCGGCGAAATTCCGGTCCGCAGCGGGATGGTCGCCTGCTGGCTCTATCGGGAACGCGAGATCGAAAGCATCCGGGAGGCCCTTGATCTGTTCAAAGCCGAGTTCCGTTTGGCAGATCTGGATCTTGTGCCGAACGTCTTTGACGATATCGTTCCGCCAGAACTGACGGCAATTCCCCTAGCGAACCAACGGATCATTCCAGGGGAACTCCTTAGGCTTCTTCAGGACTTTGAGCCTCCCGCCACCAGCACCGCGCCAGCGAAGGACGGCTTGGCAATTACAACTCCGGTCGTCGTGGAAGCCGAAGAGGCAGTTGGGAATTGGTCAATTCCTATAGAGGATCTCGACGACCTCTGCGGGCTAGAAGGATTGCAAGAACCCGCTCGCCGCGCTGTGGCGGCCCTGGTCTCCGGAATGCATGTCGTTTTCACAGGTCCACCCGGAACGGGCAAAACCTCTCTCGCGGAATGCCTCGTCCGGAAGGCAGGATTTCCAACTTGGACCGTCCCGGCGACAGACCAGTGGACGACGTTCGAGACGATTGGCGGTTATTTTCCAGTTCCGCCCGAGGCTGGAGACGGCGACAGGCTGGATTTTTTTCCTGGGGCGGTCGTCGATGCGATCGAGAAGGGCAGATGTTTGATTGTCGACGAAATCAACCGCGCTGACATCGACAAGGCCTTCGGCGAACTTTTTACGCTTCTGACGGGTAATACCGTGACGCTCCCTTACAGCCGACGGTCCAAGGCTGGGAAGTTAAGACGTGTCCGGCTACAGGTTGGGGCTGCTGCTTCGGACGAGGAGTTCGACGTAATTCCTGTTCCTGACTGGTGGCGGATGATCGGCGCGATGAACGATGCCGACAAGGCGAGCTTGAAGCGGCTGTCGATGGCGTTCGTAAGACGGTTCGCGTTCGTCCCGATCGACCTGCCAACGCCAGACATTTACGAAAGGATTATCCGTCGTGCAGCCGGCGAAACGCGTTGCGTTCGTGACAGCATCCGCACCATGGAGGACCTGATCAACGTGCTTATCAGTCTTCTTGGCAGGCCCGACACCGGCATAGCCGGGATCGGTCTCCGGCTCGGGCCGTCGTTCGCGAAATCCGCGATCCGTCAGGCAGATGCCGAATGGATCACAGACCCCGGGCGTCCGCTGCAGGTCGTGCTTGGGTCCGCGATCGAGTTGCATGTAATGCCGCAGTTCCAGGGCCGTTCCGATCTTCACGAACAGTTCGTGGATATCCTGACGCCGCTGATGCCGGATATGATCGACGACCTTAGACTTCATCTCGCGGTCTGGACAGGTTACGTGGGCTGATGTCACGGGAGGCGTGGCGAGATTTCATCTGCTCGTCCGAACATGCAGGACGCCACCTATCCGGCATAGGCCGCAGCTTCGCCGGTTCTGTATCGGACCCGATCGATCAGGCGGCGCTGCGTGCGTTCCTCGATCGTCTTCACGGGGCTACGAGCGACGTTCGACTGCTCGGCGACGTCGTCGACTTGATCAACGGCGGATATCTTCAGTTTGTCGCCGGTCCGCTTCCTCGCATTTTAGACGCGCTTTCCAGCGAGCGTCTTTCCCGGGAAGAAATCGTTGGCCCTGGGCTTCGTGGCAACCCCCGATGGGATCGGACGATAATCGGCCGCCTGTCGGGTGTCGTATCACCGGCTCACTTCGTTTCCAGGACGTCCCATCGCTCCTTTGAGCTGCCGGAGAACCTAGTTCTCGCCTGGCTTGTCAACGACATACGCGATCGCGTGGCTTCAGTGGAAAAGCGTATCAAAACGGCTTCGATGCATCCCTCGTTGCTGACGGCCGAAGCGGCTTGCAACGCGGCCTTTGACCATGACTGGTTCGGCGGTCTGCCGAAACCTTCGAATCTGACCTCCGACATGACGTCTGCTGCGCGGGGCCATCGTCGGCCAGAATACCGAGAGGCCGCGAGATTGGCTCTTCGCTCCTCGGAGCTCAAGACGAACGATCAAGATGCCTGGTGGTATGCGATACTGTCCCTCCTTGCGGTGAATTGGCTGGAGCCGGTAGACGACGACGACCTCTTCGAGCTTTTCGTGTTGGTTCTAACGCTCGATGTCCTGTCCGTTGAGGTCGGATTAGGAGAGCCGGTTGAATATGGGCTGGTCACCACCAGAAGAGGCAGAGTGGCCCTCTTTCAGGGAGAGGACAGTCGTGTAGAGGTCTATTTCGATCAGACGCCTGCATCAGTCCTCGGGATCAGGACTGCCTACGGGGATACAGTCCGCGCTCATATTGGGCTAGCAGCCGCCGAGCGCCGCCCCGACCTCATGATTGTCGTTGAGTCTGACGCGGGCCGCAAACTCGTGCTCGTCGAGGCGAAGAAGACCAGCGATGGCCGCTACATGAGCGACAGCGTCTACAAGGTCTTCGGCTACGTGCACGACTTCCAGAATACAGGTACTTTTCAGACGGAAGGCGTGCTGGTCGTTCCGACTGGGGTCGCCCTGGCATCTGTATCTTCCGGCAACCCGCCTATCTATGTTGCATCAGGAGACGACCGGTCCGGTCTTGGAGTGGCGATAAAGTCGGCTATGCAATTTGGAAAAAAGGTCACCTGACCTGGATTAGTGGATTTTTCAAATGGATCGCCTAACCCCGGAGGCGAGAAGCGCCAATATGCGGGCGGTGCGATCGAAGAACACGTCGCCCGAAATGAGGGTGCGTCGCACAGCCCACCGGATAGGTCTACGCTTTCGGCTGCATCGGAGGGACCTTCCTGGAAGTCCGGATCTGGTCTTTCCGAAATACAGCACCGTCGCGTTCGTTCACGGCTGTTTCTGGCACCGCCATCCCAACTGCCAGAAGGCATCCCTGCCGAAGACAAGGAGGCAGTTCTGGAAGGCCAAGTTCGACCGTAACGAGGCAAGGGACGCAACGAATGAGAACCTACTGCGGGACATGGGTTGGAATGTCATCGTGATTTGGGAATGCATGACGCGAAGCGACGCCGAGATTGAACGATGTCTAACGAACGGTCTGGGCCTAGAAATGGTTTCGATGTAAACGAATCATACAACGAACCATTATTTCGACGGAAAAGTAATCTGTTACAATGCCGCCAGCGCGGTGTTGTCTTCAACTGACGGCCCGTCCCCTGGCATTGCTCGAAAGGGCGGTCGCGGCCTTGCACATGCAAACAGTCGAATGGCGAACGGCGACAAGCTTCCCCGTTGGCGCGGTTCGGCTTTCCGGCGGAAAGTCCCTTCTTTCCCGACAAGGGGAGACGGGGTCCAAGACCCTACAGGATCGCCCTTTTCCGAAGAGAAGCCTTGACCGCCATGTCACGTATCGCCCGTTCGGTGAACACGGCAACCTCCGCCGCAGCGCCAGGGGCGGCTACGCCGAATTCTCCATCATAGGCCAAATGATCCAGGTTCACGTCGATGTCGATGCGGTCGAGCGTGTCCTTAAGGTGGCGCATATACACACCCTTACTGTAGCGCGACCGCTCGCTGGAGCGAATATCGCTTTCGTGGCCGGTAATCTCGTCGGCCCAGCCTAAGTTCAGGCCGGACATGTTCTGAAAGTCGGTCGAAACGCTATGCCGAAAGGAGTGGAAGTCGACCAGGATTTTATAGCATCCCACGGACCTGCGATACTCTGTGAACCAACCTGAGAATGCCGCAGAACGCCTGCCTCCAGTTCCCTGGGGCAGCAGCTCGGGGAATAGCGGTTCGTCTCCATCGCGTCCGTAATAGCGATGCTCCAGGAATCCCATGATGAGCAGGCGCTCAGGCAAGGGAACGTCGCGCTCCGAACCATCGGTCTTGCTGTCGGAAATATGGAAGACGGCAATATCCGCGATGAAGCGTATGTCACCGACTTTGAGCGAACAGATCTCGTCCTCGCGGGCCCCGATCATGCGTCCTATGAGTGGAACCCAGAACCGGGCGTCGCGATAGAGAAATGTTCCGGATTTCGAGCGTCGGGCGATGCTTGCGCACCCGGTCCACACTGGCGACGTGAACAATGTCATCAGCATTTCTTGTGGCCAGGCGTCACGCTCCTTTCTCGCTCTTTTACCTCGCGGCTTGGACAAAATGAAACCTGTAAACGGGTTCTCGCAGTTTTTGCCGATCTTGCCGTTCTTCTGTAGCCATGCCCAATATTCCACCAAATTACTGAAGTGCTTGTTGATCGTGGGAACCTTCATGAACTTAACGGGAGCTATGTCCTTTCCTTGGGCGTCCATTTGCCCGCGCTCGGCCTGCTTGGCGATTTCGGGAGCCGTGGAAATTACGTCGCGTAGTGTCATCTCGCGCCACCGTCGCTCTTTATCGTATTTCGACGGTAGGCCGAATAGGAGCTTTCGGAATTCAGCTGCCGTTGACCGCGTAATCTCGGAGGCCTCAACCTGGCCGAATATGCCCTCGAACAGATTGCGGGCGGAACGCGCATTGGTGGCGGTGTCACCTTTCCATTCGCCTTCCGCGACCTTATTCGTTTCGAAATCATCCCAGTAGGAAACGAAGCGAAAGGACGCAATATTTACCGGATGTCCTGCCTCCGGCGGTTCGGGAGTGATGTCCCTGGTCGGTGGCAAGGGAGCAATTTCGCCTCGCTCAAGCGCGGACTGTTCGTCCATGATATTCGCAAGGCCTCGGATAACCATTCGGGCCAGCAACTTTCCGCTGAGGCTGGAACGGTCGACTTCCGGTGCGATTTCGCCCATGGTCGCCGCCACGATAGGTTCGAGCGCTGTCGCATGATCGGGACAACAACCAGAAAGCGCTCCGCTTGCCATCGCCTTAATGGAAGGGCGAGCTATGGACTGGCCCACCACACGCATGATGGCGTCCAAATCGCGGGCGCATTCTTCGCCCATGGTCTCAGCCTCTTCCTTGTCGAAGAATGCCAGACCGCCGGTCAGGGCCATGTTTGCTTCCCATCGACGGGTGCTTTCGTCCACCCATCTCCGCACCATCTGTTCCGCATCGGAGCGGCCTATAGCCCCGCGTAGATCCATCATCAAACTCTCCACCGCGACGCGCAGGAAACGCGCACGCTTAAGTGCCACCGAAAACGAATCTGTTCGCAGCGCCACAATAAGCTGACTCGGGAAATCGAATTCGACCAGCCCTTTCGGATAGCGCATACGGAATCGGTATTGGCGTCGGTGGCGTTGGAGGTAGTGGCCGTGAAGCATTCTTAAAATCCGATGTGTACCCACAATGCGGACCCATCGGGCGGTTTGGGCGTTAGCCCGCGCGTAAACATCTCTGGTTATTGAGCGAATTTGGAACCTGCCTAGGAATCCAGGTTCCCCAGCCAATTTTCTCCCAAGCTATTGTTTCCGCACCGCTTTGATCGGTCGATCGTCCGAGGGACTCCCAGCGTGTCCACCGGGGTGGTCCACTCCGTCAGGGCTGACACCATGGCGGGCGCCGCCAACCTT
>DRFF01000194.1 GCA_011050685.1 Aurantimonas coralicida | reverse complement strand
GGGGTCAAAAGCGGTCTTCGGATCGGCGCCCGACAGAAGCTGGTCGAGCAACGCGTCGGGAATGCTGGGTTCTTTGCGGCGGGCCATGGGCGATCTCCTTCGATCCCATTATGCCCGCCCACACACGGAATTCCTGACAGTGCCGGTCGGCTCCATCAATAAGCGCGATGGCATACCCGGCATAGTCTTCGCTCAGCTCCTGCAGGGTTGCTTCCGTCGACAGGAAGTCTTTCGCCTTAGGATGGAGCGAGCGCCAATACAGTTCCTGGCCGGTCCGGCTGCGGTCAGACCATTCAGCGCAAGGCCTATGGCAAACAATGACGTCACGTTTGAATCCGACAGGCTCTGTCTTCCGTTCGAAAGTTGGCCGTTCCGAATTTGAAATGGTCCACCAGACCTTTTCGCCATCCCTGTGAATCCAAATGTCACCGGAGGTCTCAGAAACGATGGTCATAAGGTTGTACCAGCGCGCCGCGACCGCGCGCGTCGGCGTCAGCCCCGCGCGGTCTTTCCGCGCATTCGTGTGGTTATGTAGGCTTCTCGGTCCCCGGCTTGCCATAGTTGCTGGGCGTTGACCTCATTCATCGTCGCTACTGTTCCGCGTCGCCTGCACTCTGGCCACTCGTAATTCTCTCGACCGAAATTGGCGATGTAGACTCGCAATGTTCAATATTCCCCCATGGCATCGCGCAAGCAGTTCTCCACCGCAAACGTATCGGAATGCAACGCGGTGTCCACGCTATCCATCCTCGCTGCGATGTTGTGCGTAAGTGTAATGCTATCCGGCTCGGCTTGTTGGCCTCTGCATGCGCTTCTGCACCGCCTTCCGTACCCGATACCAATAGGTCTGCTCCGCGCCGTCGCTACGGTACCACGCCTGCTCGTGGCGGGCGAAAGCCTCAAGCTCCGGGTCGGGATAGTTGGCGATGATATCGTCGGCCACGCGGGCGATGTCATCACCGGGGATCAGTCTCGGCTTGATCGCGTCGGTCCAGATCGTCCACAGGATCAGCCCAATGAAGATAAGAGCCTGACCGCCGAAGAAGATCAGCAAGAGCCCCGAGAATGCTTGACCGAGTATATCCCACATCGTACCGCCTCCGACAAAGTACGATGTAGCCTATAGTCAACAATCATAGATCGAAAGCAGAAATGAGACTCATCGTCCGTGGGCTTATCGTCTTCATATACGATCAATGGTGCGCATGGAAAACGTGCGCGCGATACTTGCCCGAAACATCAAGGCAGCCCGGAAACGGCTGAACCTGTCGCAAGAAGAGCTTGCCGCGCGGGCGGAGATCGACCGCACCTATGTTTCTGGCATAGAACGGCAGGTGAGGAACCCCACGATCACTGTGGTCGCCAAATTCGCAGAAGCGCTGGAGACAACGACAGCCGATCTTTTGACTGACTGGCCGGGATGACTGCCACCCCGCTGTAGAACCTGCGTATCGCGACCCTCATGCGCCGCAAAAACAAACCCACCACACATAACCTCGCTCAGCAGGCGCTCAGAGCGCCCCACACGCGCGTTAAGTGCTGCTGCGGCATTTACACATGCCGCCGCTGGCCAAGCCCCACAGGAGTCCTCGGAGGGCAGCAAGGGCCAAGGCGGTGGAAGCGTTGCTCAGCCGCCCGGTTTGAACAGGTATGGCAGGTTTTTGCGCGGCCATGCGGGCCAAATAAAACCCGGCAAACCGGTCCAAACCTGCCGCCCTCCAGCCTCTTCAAAACGGAGTGTCGCCGGAGGGTTCCGGCCCCTCCCGACGCTGACCGACTTCAAGCACGCGGTAATGCTTGATACCGGAACTGTCGGTGTCAGTCTTGAGCATCAGGCCGCCCGCGATGCGCCCGACATGCTTGCGCAAGAATTTCCCGGCGCTACGGGTGTTGAACACCCTGCCATTGGTGTTGGCGATCAGTTCATTGATGATCGCTTGCGCGCCCTCGCGGCCTTCTTCCTGAGCCATGTGCGCCACTTCGCTCAGGGTCAACTTATTGTCCGCGAAGACATCGCGCCAGAGCCGCAGGAAATCGACCAGCACCGCCTTGTGCGGATCGTCGGCCATGACGAGTTCGCGGGTCAATGCCGGATCCGGCTGATCAAGCCAAACAAGCGCCTCGCGGATCAGCCCCCATTGCTCGAATGAACCAATCTTCCTAAGCGGCGTCGGCCTTCCCGCCGCGATATAGGAGCGAATGATGGTGAGCGCGGCCACGACAAGCCGGGGACGCATCTCTGTCGTCTCGGCAACGGCATCGAAGCTGTACTCGATCTGGTCGGGTCGCTCCGCGCCGGTATCGATCCGGCAGAAGAGCGTTCGCCGCGTGACGTCACCGGCAAGTTCAAGATTGTTGCCGGTTGCAATGACGAGACTTCCGGTCGGCACGTTGCGCACCTCGGACTGGCCGAGGACGCGCGGCCTCACCTTCTCCTGAGTAAGCATCGTACACAGAAAATCGCCTTCTATCGGGCGGTCACAATTGTCGATGACGATCACCGGATCCCCCGCCATCAGTACAGAGGACAGGCGTTTCTCGTTCTCTTCGTCCGACTTGCCTTGCGACATCATCGCTGGCTTGTGGCCGGTAGCGATGATGCAGACAATTTCGGAGAGCAGCGACTTGCCTGAACCCGCCGTTGGCGCGTCGATGGCAAACAGCGGGGCGGAGGAGAACATGCGCCGCACTAGCGCCGTCATGACGGCGGCAAGGGCGACACTACGATGCGGCTCGCCGTCGAACGGGAATTCGCGAAAAGGCCGCTTGAGGAGTTCCAGCGCAGCGCATGCATCATCCTTTGTGGGCTCGTCGGGAATACGGGCAAACTCCGTCCGCCCCGGATCATAGAGCAGGCCGGTTTCGGGATCATAGCCCTTGTCTTGAAGGACAGTGCCATCCGGGCGAAGCGTCGGAGCTTGAATAACACCTTTCAGGAATCGCAATTTCCAGTTCCCCACGCGCGCGAGATAGGCGGTGGCCGCGTCGGTCGGCGGATCGACAGGGACGAGCCTTTTCTTCTGCTTTTTCGCCCATTTGGCATGGCGGGCGAACTCTTCTCTCAGCCACGGGCTTGTGACGGTTTGCAAGACGAGCGCGCCCGTTTCCCGCTTTACACCTTCGCTTTCGGCACTGGTTATGATGCGGGCGACGCGCACGAGGGACTCAAAGCGCTGGAAGATGTCGACGCCTTTATCGATTAGAGCTTGTTCGGCCCGGTCGACGGCATGCGGAAGTTCGCCGGGGCGAACGATGATGGCGTTGGGGTCAACACCATCGCCGTCGTCCCCGACGCCAATCCATTTGCGCAAGGTCTTTTCCATAGACTCGATGCCAAGGAACTCGCAGAGGGCGGGAAGCCCCCATGTCTCCTCGCCCGCCTCGAACTTTTCCCGGCTGGCGGCAGCCTTGCCGCCCCGCTTGTCCGCTTCCTCGTCTCCGGCGAGCGACGCAATATGCGCGACCCAGTCATCAATCTCCGCGTCGGTGAATCCCGCACGAATGAGCGTGCCCGTGAGCGCCAGACATATATAGAGGTGGCTCGGGAAAATTGGACAGCGTGCTGAGTGGATTGTCTGCCTGAAGGCGGCCAGGATGGCCGAGATCAGGAGAGACGATGAGCAAGAGACCCAGGCGGAACCACAGCCCTGCCTTCAAGGCCAAGGTCGCGCTCGCG
>DRFF01000193.1 GCA_011050685.1 Aurantimonas coralicida | reverse complement strand
GCCGAGAACACCCGCGACCTGATCCGCGCCTGTCTGTGAGACGATGCGGGGGCGCCGGGCCCCGCCGCACCCAAGCGACGCAACTCGACTTCGAGGCCGGCATGGCTTAGGCAGTGGCCGCGAAATCCCGGCGCGTGGATGCGTGTCGAGAGCCGCGGTCTTGTGCCCACGCTTTCCGAGAGACGATGATGCTTCACACGATTTCAGGCTTCGATCGCATTGGCGAAGAGAACGCCTTCGCCGTGCTCGCGCGCGCCACCGCGCTCAGCGCCACGGGCAAGGACATTATCAATCTCGGCATCGGCCAGCCGGATTTTTGCACTCCGGACCATATCGTCGAAGCGGCAATCAAGGCGCTGCGCGACGGCCACCACGGCTATACGCCGGCAACCGGGCTGCTGGCGACACGCGAGGCGGTGGCGCGGCGAACGCTGGCGACGACCGGCGTCGAGGTGTCGCCGGAGAGCATCGTGATTTTGCCGGGCGGCAAGCCGACCATGTATGCGGCCATCGTCATGTTCGGCGAGCCGGGCGCCGAAATCCTCTACCCCGATCCGGGATTTCCGATCTATCGCTCGATGATCGAATACACCGGCGCGACGCCGGTGCCGGTGCCGGTGCGCGAGGAGAATGGCTTTGCCTTCTCCGCCGACGAAACCCTGTCGCTGATCACTGACCGGACGCGGCTCCTGATCCTGAATTCCCCGGCCAATCCGACCGGCGGCGTCACCCCGCGCACCGAGATCGAGAAGCTGGTCAAGGGCCTCGCCGATCATCCGGACGTGGCGATCCTGTCGGACGAGATCTACGACGTCATGACCTATGACGGCGAGGAACATTGCTCGCTTTTGACGTTCCCGGAACTCCGCGACCGGCTGATCGTGCTGAACGGCTGGTCGAAGACCTGGGCGATGACCGGCTGGCGCATGGGCTGGTCGATCTGGCCCGACCAGCTCTACGATAAGATCCGCAAGCTGGCGGTCAATTGCTGGTCCTGCGTCAACGCGCCGAGCCAGTTCGCCGGGATCGCGGCGATCGACGGGCCGCAGGACGATGTCGCGGCGATGATGGCCGCGTTCGACCGCCGCCGCCGGGTCGTCGTCGAGGGGCTGAACGCCCTGCCGGGCGTGACCTGCGCGACGCCGAAGGGCGCGTTCTATGCCTTCCCGAACATCTCCGGGACCGGCTGGAAGGCCAAGAAGCTGGCGTCCGCGCTGCTCGAGGAGACCGGAGTCGCGCTGATCGGCGGCCCCGATTTCGGTATTCTCGGCGAGGGCTATGTCCGGCTGTCCTACGCCAATTCGGAGGAAAACATCCGCAAGGCGCTGGCGCGGATGGATGGGTTTCTTCGCTCCAACGCCGGGACCTGATCGCCTCCGGGCCTATTCGCCAGCCGCCTAGACGCGGTCGGCCATGTCTTCCCGTATGCGGCGTCGCGACATCGCGGGTTGATTGATGGGGGGCCATTGCTTGCCGGAAATCGCGGCGTGGACAGTCTGCATATGCTGGACCGTCGCCATGGCCGCGGCGGCCTGATCGCGCGCCTCAAGGGCGCGAAGAATGGCCCGGTGCTCGATGCGATAGCGGTCCCGCAGGTCCGGGTTGAACGACGCCCGCTTCAGCCTGTCCCATTCCGCCGTGCTGCGCATGGTCCGCATCATCTCCATCACCATCGTGAAGACCGCGTTCTGGGTCGCGTCGGCCAAGGCCCGGTGAAAGGCGATGTCCCATTCCTCGAAGGCCTCGAATCCGTCGGCGGATTCAGAGCGAACGAGGCACAGCTCCAGCCGTTCCAGATCCTCCTTGCGCGCCCGCAAGGCCGCTTCGCGCGCGATGGCGGGCTCCAGGACCAGACGGGCCTCCATGAGCTCGATCGGCGAGGCGTTTTCGGCGGGTGCCTTCGAAGCCTCGGGCGGCGCGCTGACGAAGGTGCCGCGTCCGACATGTCGGACGATCGCTCCCTCCATCTCCAGGCGCGCCAAGGCCTTGCGCAAGGTCGCCCGATTGATCCCCAGCCGATCGGCGAGCGCGCGCTCCGTCGGCAGCCTGACGCCGGGGGCCAGGCCGTCGTCGCGCAAAAGCCGCCGGAGTTCGTCCAGCGCCAGATCGGCGGAGCCTCGCTTGGAATCGAAACCTTGCATTGCGTCTTTCATTGGTTGACAATATCAAACCAAGAATATACCAGAATGCCGTAAAGGTCAACCAATAAGGCCTTGGACAGAAACCGAATCGACGCGGCATACCGCGTTTACCAGGGAGGTTCCACGATGAAATTCACCACACATCCGTCTCGCCGCAAGTTTCTTGCCGGCACGGCGGCCGGTGCCGCGGCGCTGTCGCTCGGTCTCGGCCGCACGGCCTTTGCCCAGGATTACCCCGCCGGCAACATGGAAATCACCATCCCGACCGGGGAAGGCGGCGGCGCCGATCGCGATTCCCGCGCTTTCGTCCAGGTCTGGAACAAGTATCTGAAGACCAACTTCGAGTTCGGTTACTACCCCGGCGCCGCGGGGCAGGTCGGCTACGAATTCTTCATGCAGAAGGAGCCGAACGCCTACAATCTTCTGTTCTCGAACCTCGGTCCCGAGGTCATCATGCTGACGCTGCAGAATGTCGGCATCGATATCGGCAAGGATCTGGTCTACATTCGGCGTACCAGCACCGAACCAATGGCGGTTTGGGTTGGTCCGGACTCGCCGTTCGAATCGCTCGAGCAGCTTGTCGAGGAAGGCAAGAAGCGGCCGGTGAGCATTTCGGTCAGCCGTTTGCCGCATCCCGCCTCGATCGGCATGCTGGCGCTCGGCGAGGCGACCGGCGCCCAGTTCAACCTGATCCCGTTCGGCGGGGGCAACCCGACGGCGATGGCGGCGATCACCGGCGAAGTCGACGCCTCCGCCCTGCCGCTGGCCAACCCGATCGCGCTCGGCGACCAGGCTCGCGTGCTCGGCATCTTCGCCAACGAGAACACCGTTCCCGAGGTGACCGGCAATGCGCCGACCGTGAACGGGGCGCTTGGAACCGAGCTGCCGGAACTGTTCAGTTCGCGCGCCTGGGCGGTCCACGCAGCCGCGCTCGAGCAATATCCCGAGCGGGTGGAACTGCTGAAATCGACTATCGACCAGACCATGGCGGACCCCGCTTACGTTGCCGCGGTGGAAGCCGCCGGCGTGCCGCGCGCGTTCATCACGCCGGGCGATCAGGAAACGGCGATGGCAGAGGCCGCGGCCACGCGCGAACTCGCCGAGCGCTACCGCGATCTGTTGACGGGCAGCTGATCCCTCCTCCGGAATGGAGGCTTTCCCTGACGGGGGCGGCTGTGCAGCCGCCCCTATCCCATCCGGTCGCAAGCAGGATCTCGCCGATGTTGGATCGCGAAACCAGGAAACCAGTCGGGGCTGATCTCATCATCCCCATCGCCGCGGGCGCCTACGCCATCTATTACGTGCTGTCCGTCCGGAGCTTTCCCTGGCAGGCGCAGATGAGCGGCATGATCCTCGCCGGCCTGATGCTGCTGCTCGTCCTGATCTATCTGGCGCGGGTCGCGATCGGCCTTCGCCGCGGCCGCTATACGATGGGCTTCGGCGACTTCTTCGGGGCGCCGGCTTCGCGCGCCAGTCGGGCGATCTTCGTCGCGCTGATCGTCGCGTATATTTTCGCGGTTCCCTATCTCGGCTTCACCCTCACGACCTTCGCCTTTCTGGCGCTCTCGTTTCACGTCGCCGGCGCGCGCCCGGTCGGGCGCGCCCTGCTGACGGCCGGCCTTGCCGCCCTCGGCGGTTGGTTCTTCTTTATCGTTCTCTTGAATACCCGATTCCCCAAGGGTCCGTTCGAGCAGCTCATGGGAGCCATCTTCTGATGGAATTCGACGCCGCCTTTATCACCGGCCTGTTCCTGCATTCCTTCAGCCTCTGGTGGGTGATCATCCCTGCCGTGCTGATCGGCATCGTCATGGGGGCAATTCCCGGTTTTGCCGCGCACAACACGATCATCATCCTGTTGCCGCTGACGCTCGCCCTCGATGTGGAAGTGGCGCTGGTGTTCATGGTGGCGCTCTACAGCGCCTCGCATCTCGGCGGCGGAATACCGGCGATCCTGCTCAACATCCCCGGCACCGGCGGGGCCGCGGCGACGACGCTCGACGGCTACCAGATGACCAAGAATGGTCAGGCCAGCAAGGCGCTCGCCGTCTGTTTCGTGGCGTCGGTGATGGGCGGGCTGATCAGTTCGATCGTGACGCTGTTCGCGCTGCCGGCGCTATCGCGCGTCGGTTACTACGTCCACAGCGTCGAGATGGTCGTGATCATGCTGTTCGGCCTCGCGCTGATCGCTTCCATCGCCGCCCAGGACATGTTGAAGGGCCTGATCGCCGGCGCTTTCGGATTGATGCTCGGGGCGATGGGGGCGGACCACATCTACGCGACGCCGCGCGGCACCTTCGGCTTTCTCGAGCTCTTCGACGGCGTGCCGCTGGTGCCCGCCCTGATCGGCCTGTTCGCCATCTCCGAAGCTCTTGTCATGCTCGAGCAGAAATGGCTGGTCGACACCAAGGCGACGGTCGCCGTGCCGGCCACCACCTGGGCGAACAGCCTGAGCGAGACCCTGCAGGCCTTCCGCAAATGGTGGTTGATCACCTGGACCAGCCTGCTCGGGCTGGTGATCGGCGTGCTGCCGGGCGCCGGCGCCTCGATCGCGGCCTTCGTCGCCTACCAGCAGGCCCGGCTGTTCTCCAAGACGCCGGAACGGTTCGGCACCGGCTTTTCCGACGGCGTCGCGGCGCCCGAGGCCGCCAACAACGGTGTGACCACCGGGACGCTGGTGCCGCTGCTCGCCATCGGCGTGCCGGGCGGCAGCACGGCGGCGGTGATGATGGTCGTGCTGCAGTTCCACGGTTTTCCGTTCGGCCCGCGGCTCTTCGTGGAGGCTCCGGAACTGGCCTATGGCGTCATCACGGCGATGGCGGTGTCCTACGTCTTCATGTTCCTCACCATCGTCCCGATGGTTCGCTACATGTCGCGGATCACCGTCGTCTCGACGATGTATCTCGCGCCGATGATCGTCGCGTTCACGCTGGTCGGCGCCTTCGTCCCGCGTGGGTTTTTGTTCGACATGGGGATCGCCTTCGCCTTCGGCATCATCGGCTATGTGGCGCGCAAGACCGGCTATCACGTCGCCGCCATTTTGATCGGCGTCATCCTCGGGCCGCTGATCGAGCGCTCGTTCATCCTCGCCATGCGGATTTCCGGAAACGACCCGATGGTGATGTTCTCCTCCACGATCGGCAATATCCTCTGGGTGCTGCTGGTTCTGAGCCTCGTGCTGCCGTTCGTGACGACGCGGTGGCGCGACCGGCGGGCAAGGGCGGCGGGACCATCGACGGGAGCCGGACGATGAGCCCCGTGGATCAGCCGCTCTCACGCCGGGTGCGCCAGATCGCAATGCTCGACATCCCCGGCGGCGGCCAGGTGGTGGTCGACGGCGATCATGTCTTCATCGGTCACATGAAGCCGCCCTACGGCACCACGATCGTCGACGTCTCGGACCGCAGAAATCCGAAGGTCGTGGCGGACATCCGGCTGGAGTCCGACGCCTCGCACACCCACAAGCTGCGCGTCGTCGGCGACCTGATGATCACCAATGTCGAGCAGAACGACCGCCACTTCAAACGCCGCGCCAAGGGCATTGCCGCCGCCGAAGCGGCGCTGCGCGACGAACTCGGCCGCGATCCGGGCGAGGCGGAGGTAGCGGAGCGGGTCGGCGTCGCGCCTGGCGACATGCCGCGACTGCGCAAGGCCGCGAACGAAAGCTATGACGAGGGCGGCTTCAAGATCTGGGACATTTCCGACCGGACCAAGCCGTCCCTGCTCGCCTACGAACGCACCCATGGCGTCGGCGTCCACCGTTTCGATGCCGACGCACGTTACGCCTACATCTCGACTGAGATGGAGGGCTATGTCGGCAATATCCTGGTCGTCTACGACCTTGCCGAGCCCGCCCGGCCGCGCGAGGTCGCGCGCTGGGCGCTGCCCGGCCAGCACGTAGCGGGCGGCGAGACGCCACATTGGCAGGGCCTGAAGAACCGCCTCCACCACGCCATGCGCTGCGGCGACGAGCTGTGGGCGGCGGTCTGGAACGCCGGGATCCGGGTCATCGACGCGGCCGACATCACCAAGCTGAAAACCATCGGCGCCTATGACTACCATCCGGCGATTCCTGAGCCGACCCATACCGTCATGCCGTTCGAGAACCCGATCGGTGGCCGGCGCATCGCCGCGGCGATCGACGAGGAGCATGACCATTTGCACGGCCGGCTGCACGGGTTCCTCTGGCTGTTCGACGCGAGCGACCTGAGCGATCTCAAGCCGTTGTCGATCTTCAGTCTGGGCGAGCACGCCTCACCCTACAGCCAGTCGCCCGGTCGGTTCGGCGCGCACCAATTCCACGAGCGGCTCGATACGACGCTGATCTACGCGACCTGGTTTTCCGGCGGCCTGCGGATCATCGACGCCAAGGACCCCACCTTGCCGGAGGAGGTCGGCTTCTTCATCCCCGAACCGCTCGGCGGCGAGCCGAGCCCCCAGTCGAACGACGTGGCCGTCGGCGAGGACGGCATCATCTATCTGCTCGATCGCAATCGCGGCCTGCATATTCTGGAATTCGAGGGCGCGTGAGGGTCTTGAACGAAGGATCGGAGGCGACATGAAAACCCGGAAGCTGGGCGAACAGGGACTGACCGTCTCGGCCATCGGCCTCGGCTGCATGTCGATGACCGATATCTACGGTCCGGCGGATCGAGAGGAGTCGATCGCGACGATCCACCACGCGCTGGATCGCGGCGTCGACTTCATCGACACCTCCGACATGTACGCCAACGGCCGCAACGAGGAGCTGCTGGGCGCGGCGCTGGAAGGCCGGCGGCAAGAAGTCGTCCTGGCCACCAAATTCGGCAATCTGCGGCTGCCCGACGGCAAGACCGGGGTGAACGGCACGCCGGAATATGCGCATGCCGCCTGCGAGAAGAGCCTGAAACGACTCGGAACCGAGGTGATCGACCTCTATTACCTGCACCGCGTCGATCCGAATGTGCCGATCGAGGACACGGTCGGGGCGATGGCGCGGCTGGTCGAGGCGGGCAAGGTGCGCTTCATCGGGCTTTCGGAGGCGGGCGCGTCGACGATCCGCCGCGCCCATGCGGTGCATCCGCTCAGCGCGGTGCAGACCGAATACTCGCTGTGGACCCGCGACGTCGAGGCAGAAATCCTGCCGTCCTGCCGGGAACTCGGCATCGGCTTCGTACCCTATTCGCCGCTGGGGCGGGGGTTCTTGACAGGCGCGATCGGCGGCGAGGCCGATCTGGCGGAGAAAGACCGCCGCCGCGACATGCCGCGCTTTACCGGCGAGAATCTCGCCCAAAATCTGCGGCTGCTTGAGAGGCTGCGGGCCTCAGCCGACGCCCACGGCGCGACGCCGGCGCAAGTGGCGCTGGCGTGGCTGCTTTCGCGCGGCGACGACATCGTGCCGATTCCCGGCACCAAACGACCGCAACGTGTGGACGACAATGCCGCTTCGCTCCACCTCGTTCTCACTGACGCCGAACGCGCCCAGCTCGACGCGGCCTTCCCGCCCGGCGCGGCGGCGGGCCTGCGCTATCCCGAACCACAGATGAAGCGCCTCGGCATCTGAGCCAACCCATTATCGCCAACAATCAGGACCGAAACATGCAGGACGACATCCGCCGGACGACGAAGACCGAAGGCAAGGCACACCGCACGACATCGAACGGCCAGGAGGTTTTCATCTGGGAAAAGCCGAGCGTGGCCGATGGCCCCGTCCGGGGCACCATCCTGTTCGTGCACGGGTCGTCGATGGCCAGCCAGCCCACCTTCGACCTGCAGGTGGACGGCATGCCCGAAGCCTCGGTCATGGACTGGTTCGCCAGCCGCGGCTTCAACACTTGGTGCTTTGACTGCCGCGGCTATGGCCGCTCCTACAAGGGCGAGGATGTGCTGGCGACGATCGCCGACGGCGCCGACGACGCCAAGGCGGTCTCCGATTACATCATCGAGCGGGGTGAGGACGGGCCGCTCTTTGCCTATGGTATTTCCTCCGGCGCGCTTCGCGCCGCGACGTTCGCCGAACGCCATCCCGACCGTGTCAGCCGCCTAGCGCTCGACGCGATGGTCTGGACCGGCGAGGGCAGCCCGACGCTGGAGCAGCGGCGCAAGAAGATCGACGATTGGCGCGGCACCGTCCGCCGTCCGGTCAACCAGGAATTCATGTGGTCGATCTTCACGCGCGACCACCCCGGCACCGTCCATGATAGCTTCGCCCAACCCTTTATCGATCAGGTTCTGGCGCTCGACGATTCCATGCCGAACGGCACCTATATCGACATGTGCACCCGCCTGCCGCTGGTCGATCCGGAAAAGCTGGAGGCGGCGACGATCGTCATGCGCGGCGAGTTCGACGGCATTGCCGGCATCGACGACCTGCTCGCCTTCTTCAAGCGGCTGCCGAACGCCGACAAGGAGTTCGCGGTGATGAAGGGCATCTCGCATGCGTCCTTCACCCAGAAGAACTTCCTGATCGCCTACCAGATCCTGCATGGCTTCTTCACCCGGCCGGCATCAGACTATCGCGGCTGAATCGCACGCGAAAAAGCAGACACTGGACTGGAGAGGAAGCCCGGCAGGATGAAGTTCATACGGTATGCGAAGAACGGCGAATCCCGGATCGGCGTCGTTGAGGATCAGATGGTGCGGGCGATCGAGCCCACCGTTTGCGACATGGTCGAACTGATCGAGAATTACGATCGTCTGCGCGGCGAGATCCGCGCCGTCGGCGAACCGATGCCGCTCGACAGCCTGACGATCGAAGCGCCGATCCCGGCGCCACGCCGCAACATCCTCTGCGTCGGCAAGAATTATCACGCCCACGCCAAGGAATTTTCCCAGAGCGGCTTTGAGGCCGGCGCGGTGGCGGGAGCGGAGGTCGACGAATTTCCGGCCGTCTTCACCAAGCCCGCCTCATGCGTGGTGGGAACCGGCGATGTCGTGCAACTGCATGGCGACGTCACGCAGTCGGTCGATTACGAGATCGAGCTCGCCCTGGTGATCGGCAAGGGCGGCCGCAATATCCCCAAGGCCAAGGCTTACGAGCACATCTGGGGCTACATGATCGTCAACGACGTGACGGCGCGCGACCGCCAGAAGCAGCACAAGCAGTGGTTCCTCGGCAAGGCGCTCGACACCTTCTGCCCGATGGGGCCGTGGATCGCCACCGCCGACGAGGTCGACCCGGAGAACCTCGATCTGGAAACCCAAGTGAACGGCGAGGTCCGGCAAAAGGCGAATACCAGCGACCTGATCTTCGACATCCCCAGCCTCGTCGAGACCATTTCCGCCGGTCTGACCCTGGTGCCCGGCGACATCATCGCAACCGGCACGCCCGTCGGCGTCGGAATCGGCTTCAAGCCGCCGCGGTTTCTCAAGCCGGGCGACGTCGTGCGCATGAGCATCACCGGCCTCGGCACGCTCGAAAACAGCTTCCAGTAGGTTCGAGGGGCGCAGCTGATGCTGAGCGGACCGCTCGCCCTCATAGGGCTCGCCGTGCTGGTTCTCGGCACGTCGTTCCTCAGCGGCGTGTTCGGCATAGCCGGCGGCATGGTGCTGATGGGCGGGCTCCTGTTCCTGATGCCCGTCCCGGCCGCGATGATCCTGCACGGCGTCACGCAGCTGGCCGCCAATGGCTGGCGGGCGGTGCTGTGGTGGCGCTATATCGATTTTCGGGTCGTGGCGCGCTTCGTCGCCGGATCGGCGGCGGCGCTGACGCTGTTTTCGTTTCTCCTGCTCGTGCCGGACCGGGCTACCGTGCTGATCTGCCTCGGGCTGGTGCCGTTCATGGCCTTCGCGCTGCCGGAGCGCTACGCGCCCCATGCCCGGCGGCGCGGCGCGGCCGAATTTGCCGGATTCGTCGGCACCGGTCTGCAATTCGTTTCGGGCGTATCAGGCCCGCTCCTCGACGCGTTTCTCGTCCGCATGCCGGTGGATCGCCGCATCATCGTGGCCAGCAAGTCGGCTTGCCAGGTCATGGCCCACAGCATGAAGCTGGTCTATTTCGGCGTCATCGTGACGGCGGGGGACGGCGCGGTCTCCGGCTGGCTGTTGCTGATGGGCGCGGGCTTGGCAGTGGTCGGCACCTCGCTGGCCCGCACCGTCCTCGATCGGATCACCGACCGCCAGTATCGAACCTGGACCAAGACCATCGTGCTGGGGATCGGCGCGGTCTATCTCGTCCAAGGGCTCGCGATTCTCCTCAGCCCGGCATAGCGAACTCGGATGTCCCTCCTCGTCTGTGGGTCGAGAATGCCAGCGGGGTTGCGCGTCATGGTTGGCGCCACCTGTTTCGAGAGGAAGTGGGCCACCCCGGGGATGCCGTGGCTGGACTACGCGGTATCGGCCGGTCGCGCCTGCCTGTGTCGAAGGACTGCGCCCAAGACGGCGAGGACGAGGGTTCCCACAATGAGCAGCAGGGCGGCCGCGGCGACGGCGGGGCTGATATTCTCCCGGATCGTCGAAAACATCTGGCGAGCCAGCGTGCGCTGATTGGGCCCGGCGACGAACAGCGTCAGGATCACTTCGTCGAGAGACGTGGCGAAGGCGAACACCGCGCCCGAAACGACGCCGGGGAGGGCGAGCGGCAAGGTGATCTCGCGAAACGTCCGCGTCCGCGAGGCGCCGAGGCTCGATGCGGCGCGCTCGATCGCCGGGTCGATGCCGGCGAGCGAGGCCGAAACCGTGACCACGACGAAGGGCACGCACAGGACGGAATGGGCGACGATGACGCCGAGATAGCTGCTGGCCAGCCCGACTTTGACAAACAGGATCTGCATCCCGACGCCGAGAACCACCGGTGGCACCACCATCGGCAGGATGAAGCCGGTGCGCAAAAGCCCGGCCAGCGGAATCCGATCGCCGCGCAGACCAAGCGCGGCGAGGGTGCCGATGCTGGTCGACAGGACGGTGGCGCTGGTCGCGATGATCAGGCTGTTGACGATCGACCGGCTCCAGGTCTCGTTGGCGACGAGTTCCCTGAACCACCGGTCGGAAAAGCCGTTGATCGGATAGGAAAGGAAGATGCTGTCGGTGAAGGCGAGCGGCAGGATCGCCAGGATCGGCGCGATCAGGAAGAACACCACCGCGGCGCCGTAGATCGTGCGCAGGATACGCCCGCTCATACGCCGAACCCCGGCGGTGTGCGGGAAAAGCGGCCATAGACCGCGTAGAGAACGAGGGTCGCCGCAAGCAGGATGATGCCGAGTGCCGCGGCCATCCCCCAGTTGGCCGTGCCGGTCGCGTAGAACGCGATGACCGACGAGATCATCTGGTCCTCCGCTCCGCCGACCAGCGCCGGCGTGATGTAATAACCGAGCGCCACCATGAAAACGAGCAGCGAACCGGACATCAGGCCCGGAAGCACGAGGGGAAAGAGGACGTGCCGGAACGCCCGGAGCGGGTTCGCGCCGAGCGTGGCCGCCGCCGGCATCAGGTTCGACGGGATTGTCAGCAGCACGCTGTAGATCGGCAGGACCATGAACGGCAAGAGCACATGGGTCATGGCGATCACGACGCCCGCGCGATTGAAGATCAGCGGCAGCGGATGGTCGATCAGACCGATGGTCTGGAGGAAACCATTCACCAGCCCGTTGTTCTGCAGGAGCACCACCCACGCCGCTGTGCGCACCAGCAGCGAGGTCCAGAGCGGCAGCAGCACCGCGAGGAGGAGGAGGGTTCGCACCCAACCGCCGGCACTGGCGATCAGCATGGCGTAAGGCAGTCCGATGGCGGCGCACAGCGCCGTGACGCTTGCCGCGATGACGAAGGTTCGCACCATGATGACGCGGTTGGCCGAAGCGGCCTCGCCGACCTGGCGGATGTCGCCGTCGGCGTCGCGTTGAAGATCGACGGCGGCAAGGAGATTGCGATCCGTATAGGGCGGCACGGCTCTGGCGAAGCCGCGCCATACCGCAGGATCGCCCCATTGGGCGTCGATCGCGGTGAGGTCCAACGGCGCGTCGGCGTTCTGGCGAACTGTACGATAGGTCTTGGTGATCAGCGAACGAAAGCCTGGCACCGCACTGTTGAGGCGGCGCACGGCGTCGCCGAGGACGCTGCGATCCTCGATCACGCGCAGGTCGGTCGCCACCGCCGTCTGGATCGCCGCGTCGGGCGGCACCGCGCCGTCCCAGGACGAGAGCGCCGCCGCCGTCGTCGGAAACGCCTTGCCGACGGCATCGTCGCTCACGGCAGTCGTCAGCATCGTGGCCAGCGGCCAGAAGAAGAATACGCCGAGAAACAGCACGAGCGGCAGGACAAGGGCAGCCGATCTCAACCCCGCCGCGTTCATGCGTCGACCAACGCGCAATCGTCCGGAGCGAAGGAGGCATAGCCGCGTGTGCCGGTCGGGACGTCGGCGCGGCTGCGATCCCGGCGCCCGACCAGCGACACGCCATCACCCTCGAGCCGCAACCGGATGTGGTCGCCTTGGTACACGCTGTCGGCGACTTCGACGGGAATGGCGTTCGCGGCGCCAGGGTCGTCCGAAACGGCGATTCGTTCCGGCCGGACACAGACGAGCAGCCGTTGCCCGGCGGCGAGATCGCGATCGGTCCGCGCCAGGAGCGTTCGTCCACCCCCAGCGGACAGCCGCGCCACGCCCTTCTCCAACGACACCACCGTCCCTTCCAGCACATTGGTCTCGCCGATGAACTCGGCGACGAAACGGGTTCGCGGACGGTCGTATATCTCCTCCGGCGGGCCGATCTGCTCGATGCGGCCCGACTCGAAGACCGCGATGCGGTCGGACATCGTCAACGCCTCGGACTGATCGTGCGTCACGAAGACGATGGTCAGGCCAAGCGAGCGGTGCAGGTCCCGCAGTTCGAGCTGCATTTGCTCGCGCAACTGCTTGTCGAGCGCGCCGAGCGGCTCGTCCATCAGCACCACTTTCGGCTCGTAGACCATGGCGCGGGCAAGCGCCACGCGCTGCTGCTGGCCTCCCGACAATTGCGCGGGCCGCCGGGCGCCGAGTTTGCCGAGTTGGACCATGTCGAGCGAACGCGTGACGCGCTCGCTGATCTCGGCCTTGCGCACCCCGCGCATGCGCAAGGGAAAGGCGACGTTCTCGGCAACTGTCATATGCGGAAAGAGCGCATAACTCTGGAAGACCACGCCGAGATCGCGCTTGTGCGCGGGGACGCCTTGAATCTCGCGTCCGTCGAGTCGAATCCTGCCCTGCGTCGGCGCGACGAAGCCGGCGAGCATCATCAGGATCGTCGTCTTGCCCGACCCCGACGGCCCGAGCAGGCTGAGAAATTCACCCCGCCGGATCGTCAGATCGAGATGGTCGACCACGGTCTGCGCGCCAAACGCCTTCGAGATGTTCTCGAACCTGATAAACGCGTCCATTGCATTCCTTCGAGCCCGCATACCCGCAACGCTCCGACCCGGTGGATCTCGCCGGATCGGAGCCACTTGATCCCACAGCTTACTGTGCGAGCCAGGCGTCGAAGCGCTTGGTCAGTGTCTCGACATTGTCGGTCCAGAACCCGGCATCGAGGGGGACGGCATTCTCGATATTCTGCGCTGTCGTCGGAAGATCGGCCTGCAAATCGGCCGGCACTTGCGCCGCCGCCTCTTTGTTCGGCAACCCATAGGCAATGTATTCGGGCAGCTTCGACTGGTTCTCCGGCGCGCTGGCGAAGGCGATGAAATCCATCGCCTCTTTGGCGTTGGGACTGTCCTTGAGGATGACCCAGCTGTCGACCGCATAGATGCTGCCGTTCCACACGACCTTAAAGTTCGTGCCCTCGTCCTTGTTGATGCCCGAAATGCGCCCGTTATAGGCGGTCGTCATCGCCACCTCGCCCGAGGCGAGCAACTGCAACGGCTGGGCGCCCGACTCCCACCAGACGATGTTCGGCTTCAACGCGTCGAGCTTGGCGAAGGCCCTGTCGACGCCCTCTGGCGTGGCGAGAACTGAATAGACCTCCGCCGGCGCGACACCGTCGGCCATCAATGCGAATTCGAGCGAGTATTTGGGTCCGCGTCGCAGGCCCCGTTTGCCGGGAATTTTCTCCACGTCCCAGAAATCGGCCCAGGAGGTCGGCGCCGTCGTCAGCTTGCCAGCGTCGTAGCTGATCGCCGTCGACCAGACGATCGCGCCGACGCCGCAGTCGCTGACCGCCGCGTCGATGAATTTGTCGCGCCCACCGAGCGCCTCCCAGTCGATCGGCTCGTACATGCCGTCGAAACAGCCCAGTTCGAGCTCCTCGGACTCGACCTGAACCACGTCCCAGTTGGGCACGCCCGCCTGCGTCTTCGCGGCGATCACGCCGATGCCGCCATCCCAGCTCTCGTCGAGAACCGGCTTGCCGATCTTCTGCGAGAATGGCTCGAAATAGATTTTCTTCTGGGCGTCCTGGTAGCTGCCGCCCCAGGAGACCACGGTCAGGTCTCGCGCCTGCGCCCCGGCGGACGCAAGAAGTATCAGGCTTCCAAGCGCGGCGGCGGCAGCGCGTGGCAGATTGGTCGTGCTCATTGTATTCCCCCCATTTCGGAACTGGTTTGAAATGGGATCACGCTTTGCCTGCCAGCACAATATGCATTCTCGGATTGGGAACGTCCGGGCGGGTCTCCCGACGGATAAATGCCGGTTGCAGGTGGCGAAAGTTACCCTCGGCACTTCGATTGCTTGGCGGATCGACTCGATCATGTCGGGCGTCAGCTTGCCTTGGTCGCCATCAAGGCGGCCATTGCCTTGGCGTGGCCCGTGCCCGCGGCTCCGCCATCGCCGCGCCGTCGAGATGGCGCGGGCTCTTGGCGAAATGCACGAAGCCGGCATGGCTGGCGCCACGCTGAAGCACCGCCGCGATGGTCGCGGGCGTCGACAAGCCACAGATCTTGACGTCGAGTTTCCTGACTCCCGAAGTGGCACCAAAGGCCAACACTGACGAGAGTGTCATCGGTGCTCAGCCGGGTGGCCGTCGAAGCCCGCGTCCCTCAGGAACCGCCACGCGTCCATCACGTGCGCGGGGATATCCACAGCCGCGGCGAAGCCCCTCGCCGGATAATCGATCAGGCGCTGAACGTCGCCGACCATCTCGTCGATCAACAGCGGCAGCGGATGGTGGCGCGTCGGCTGATCTTCGAACGAGGTATGCGGAGCGGTGATCCGAGCGTCAACCTGGGGCCATTGCCGGGCGACAGCCGCCAGCACGCGGCGCTGCGTCTGCGGCTTTGTGACGATCACGATGCTGCGGGTCTGGTCCCCGAGCAGGGCACCAGAGAAGCGCAGGTTCTCGCCGATATTGGTCGCCTGGGGTTCGACGATGATCGCATGCTCGGGGACGCCCTGCGTCATGCAGCGTCGTGCGAAAGCTTCCGCTTCTGTCGTCTCGTAGAGCCCATCCGTCCAGTTGCCCGAGCGCCCAGTCAGGACAAGCTTCGACGCTATACCGCTTTGGTAGAGTTCGCTGCAGCGATCAGCCACCCGCAGATCGTAGCTGCCAAGGCCGACGATCGCGTCGCAGGCGGCGGGCGCGTCGTAGACGGCATGGAACTCCCAGAGGACGCGAGTCGCCTCCAGCGCCGCTTTGGAGACCAGGTTACCCGAAGCTGATCGCATGCAGCCCGGCTCCGTGCCGCTTCAGCCAGGTCTTGCCGTGATCCATGTTGGGGCAAAGCTCGCGGCAGAGCGCCCAGAAGGCCGGGCCGTGGTTCATCTCGCGAAAATGCGCCACCTCGTGGGCAACGAGATAATCGAGCACTTCCGGCGGGGCCATGACGATCCGCCAGGAAAACGCAAGCCGCCGATCGATGGTGCAGGAGCCCCAGCGGCTCTTCGTGTCCTTCAGCGCCATCGCCCGTGGACGCAGACCCACGGTGGCCGCGTGGCAGTCGACGCGGGCTTGCAGATCATGCCGCGCCTCGCGCTTCAGCGCCTCGACGACGCGGCGGGAAAAATGCTCCGGCTCGCCGCCGACGAAGAGATGCGTTACGTCGTCCACCATCTCGAAGCGGCTGGCGCGGCGCTCCGATGCCTGGAT
>DRFF01000192.1 GCA_011050685.1 Aurantimonas coralicida | reverse complement strand
TTCGGAACCTGCAAGCGCAGCTATGGTCTGTCCCGGATGCGCTGGATCGGGATCGCCAAGGCCGGGCTTCAGGTCCGGCTGACGGCCATTGCCAACAACTAACTTGCGCCGCTCGTCGGTCATTCTACGAGGCAGGCCTGCATGATCGCAGCAAAACTTCGGCGCCTTCGAAATCCCGCCCTCGCGCACACGTCTCATGACCGAAAAGACTTCTTCCTGGCGTGCTCGTTCCGCGATCTTGACGATCTGAACTGGCAACTGGCCCATTGGCTCGATACTGTCGCCAACTGCCGGGCGTATGCCACGACACAGCGCGTCCTCGGCGCAACGTTCGCCGAGGAACGGCTCTGTCTCCGGCCATTGCCGCTCGCGCCATTCCGATGGGTTCTCAAGCTGGAACGCCATCTCAGCCGGGACGGCATTGTCAGCGTTGACAGCAATCTCTACAGCGTTCCAGACGCCACGCGCCGCCGCTGGGATTTCGGTCCGGATGGCGGTGTGGAATGCAGATAAGTCAAGTTCGTCCTGTCGTCTCGGTCATTTTTCCAGGAAGGCGCGTTCCATTGAATCGCGAACCGGCTTGGTGACATAGTCGAAGAAGGTCCGTGTCGCCGTCTGGATGAAGACGTCGGCCGGCATGCCCGGTGTGATGGTCAATTGCGACACTCTGTCGATCTGGTCCTTGGCCAGGGCGATACGGGCGATATAGACGTCGCCGGACTTCCCTGCTCGGGGATCGCTGACGGTGTCGGCCGAGACATAGACCACCTCGCCGGTGAGTTGCGGCGTCGTCCGCTGACTGAAGCTCATCAGCCTGACGCCCGCCGCCTGGCCGACATGCACGTCGTCGATGTCACGAGGATTGACCACGGTCTCGATGACCAGGCGGTCGCCATCGGGAAGTATCTCCGCGATCTCCTTGCCGCTTTCGATGACGCCGCCGGCGGTATGGTAATTCAGCCGGATCAGGATTCCGGACGCGGGCGCCCTGATCTCCGAGCGGTCCAGTACCGCCCGGGCGCTCATCATCTGCTCGCGCATGTCGTCGATTTCGGCCAGGACGCCCTGGACTTCGTCCGTCGCCTTCTGCCGAAATTCCTGTCGTATCTGCTCGATCTGACCGTTCAGCCTGGTCACCTGGCTTTCAAAGTCCCCGATGTCGCTTTCCAGCTTACCGAGCATGCCGGCCGCCTCGGCCGCGGCCCGCTCGATAGCGAACAGGTCCGAACGTCGGTAGAGGCCTTGCTTGAACAGGCTGCGCTTGGCGGCCATTTCTTCCGCGATCAGCGACTGTTGCGTCTCGATCGCCTGTTTCTGGGCGGTAGCCCCCTGGATCCGCGACCGCAGCGAATCGCGGTTTTTCTCGGCGATGGAGATATTGCCTTCCAGACCTTTGGTCTCGGCGATGAACAGACTGCGCTGTGAGCCGATGATCCGCTCCCGTTCGGCGATATCCTCGTCCTCGACATGAATACGGGAGAAATCGGGACTGTCGGACCCCGTCATCATCGCCTGCAGGCGCAACGAGCGCGCCTCGAACAAGGCGAGCCGAAGCGTCAATCGCCTGACATTGGTCCGCGCCGCGGTTTTATCCAAAATGATGATGATCTGCCCTTTGTCGACATGCTCGCCTTCGTTGACCAGAATTTTCCTGATGATGCCGCCTTCCAGATGCTGGACCTGTTTGTTCCTGCCGGTTGCGACGAAAGATCCCGGAGTGACCACAGCGGCCGCCAGCGGCGCCGTCGCCGCCCAGGCGCCGAAGCCCCCGAAGATCGCCGTGATGATCAGTGCGCCGGCGAGCAGCGGCCTGCGGATCGATCGCGGCACGTCGAGATACCATTCCTCGATGGCTTCCTTTCCCCGCCGGCTCATGCCACCTCACCCTTGCTCGGCTGCTCGCCCGATTTCTTCCCTGTGATCATCGCCATGATCTTGCTGCGGTCACCGATCGCCGCCACGGCGCCCTTTTCCATGATCATGACGCGATCGACACATTGCAGCAGCGAATGGCGCTGGGTGATGGCGACCACCGTGGTTCCGCTCGCCTGCGCCTTGCGCATGGCGTCGGCCAGGGCTTTTTCGCCCTCCGTGTCGAGATTGGAGTTGGGCTCGTCGAGCACGACCAGGCGCGGATTTCCGAAAAACGCCCGAGCCAGACCGATGCGCTGCTTCTGGCCGCCCGACAGCGGCGCGCCATCAGCCGCGATGATGGTTTCGTAGCCTTGCGGGAACGAAGCGACCAGTTCGTGAATGCCGGCCATCGATGCCGCCTCGAAGACGGATTCGTCGCTGGCGTCGTCGCGCATTCTGGCGATGTTCGCCTTGATCGAAGCCGGGAACAGTTGCACGTCCTGCGGCAGATAGCCGATGTTTTCGCCCAGCTGGCGTGGATCCCAGTTCTTCAGGTCCATCAGATCGAGGCGAATGCTGCCGGCGGTCGGAAACACCGATCCGACCAGCATCTTGCCGATCGTCGATTTTCCGGCGCCGGACGACCCGATAATTCCCAGCGATTCACCTGGCTTCAGGGAAAATGAAACGCCGTTCAGGATGACCTTCTTGGACGGCGGGGGAACGTAGAGAACGCGGTCGACGTCGAGACGACCCTGCGGCGTCGGCAAACGCAACCGGTCGACGTTCAGGGGTGAGGTCAGGAGAAGATTGGTGATCTTGTGATAGGCGGTCTTGGATTGCGAATAGGTGCGCCAGCCTTCGATGGTGCCCTCGACCGGTGCCAGGGCCCGCCCGGCGATGATCGAGGCGGCGATGACCATGCCGCCGGTGAGTGACCCGCCCAGCGAGAGATAGGCGCCCCAGCCCAGGATGGCAACCTGGGTGAACAGGCGGACCGCTCGCGACAGCGACGAGAACATGACATTGCGATCCTGGCCCTTGACCTGGGACGAAAGCGACGACGCGTTGTCGCGTCCCCACATCCGCACCGCTTCGGGGATCATGCCGAGCGCGTTGACGATCTGCGAATTCCGCGCCAGCGCGTCGAGAACCAGATTGGAGCGGGCGCCAAAGCCCGACGCGTCGGCGAAGGACTGTGCCGTTGCTCGCTTGTTGAGCCATGCGACGAGGAGCAGCAGCAGGACGGCCCCGATGATGATGGCCCCCAGATGAGGATGGATGATCCAGACAGCCAGAATGAAGATCGGTGCCAGCGGCGCATCCAGCATCGCGATCAGTGTCGCTCCGGTGAGAAAACTGCGGACATGCTGCATGTCGCCCAGGACCTGGTAGTCCTTGCCGTTGCCGCCCAGGGACGATCGCGCCGCGGCCGACAGGATCGGCGACCCGAGGCGGGCCTCGACCTCGACGGCGGTCCGCATCAGGACCAGGCGACGGCATGCGTCGAGCAGAACCTGTCCGACGATCGCGCCGATCACGACGATGGTCAGCATCAACAGCGTATCGACCGACCGCGACGTCATCACCCGGTCGGAAATCTGAAACAGATAGATCGGTATCGCCAGAACCAGAATGTTGGTGAAGAAGGTCAGCACCAAGACGACGGTCATGTTGGCACGGACCCGCAGGCGTGTCTGCGCCAGGGCCTGACGGAAGTCGACCGCGCTTTGCTTCGTCTGGAGCGGGGTGGCGTCCGGCGCCGAGCGCGCTTTGCGTGGATGGATACGTCCGATCGGCTGGCCGGCGTCCGCGGTCTTGCCGCCCGGTTTTGCCGGCGGCGGCAGAACCGGTTCGCCGGCGGCGCCTTCGATGATCTTCGGCTCCAAAACCGCTGCAGCCGTCTTCATCGACGAAGACGGTGAACGATCGACGCCGGCGGTCGCGCACAGATCGGCGATCGCCGAATCCATATCGTCGAAGATTGCCGCTTCCCGAACCGCCATCTCCGGACTGGGCCGGAGCGAATTGAGACGTGGTTCCTGCTCCATGAAAAAGATCCCCCGGTGGATGGACGGTCAAGCGGTCATGACCGAGAGTCCATCGGACTGGCTGTCGGGCATGAAGGTGTGATGCATGGTCGTGGCGTCGTCGTTGGCAACAGGGTCTTCGGTGGTGAAGGCGATTATCTCCGGCGCCAGGGTGTCGACGTCGAAGATGTCGACACCCTCATGACCTGCGACGAAATCGGCCTGCAGCAGCATCGAATCGGCGTAATATTCGCCATCGATAAAACGGATATGCGCGACGTCGTCGGCATCGACGATCGCGGCCCGATTGATGACGGCGTTCCCACCAGTGGATATTGTCCAGTCGACGTTGCCGGCATCGGCCATGAAATCTGCGACGACGCCGTCGGAAGCCAGAATGGTGTCGCTGTCGTCGAGAACGTTCATCTGCGCGACCACATTCAATTCGTAGACGTCGCCGGTGATGTAGAGAACGCGGATTCCTTGCGCCTGCAGGAAGGCAAGGTCGCTGCCCAGATCGGCGCTGCCATCGGTATCGCCGGCGGCAAATTTGGCCACCAGATCACGCATGTGCGGAGTGAGAGCCTGAAAATCGCCGATCGCGCCGATATTGGTGATCTGGGCGTCGTTGACCATCAGATTGCCGCCTGTCGAGCCCGATAGGCCGGAGGCTCCGTCGCCGACAAGACGGTTGTCGATGGTGTCGACGTCGGACATGACGTTGATCTGCTCGATGAAATTGCCTTCGTAGACGTTGCCGCCGATGACGACGAGATCGTAACTGTCCAGCATTTTCATGAACTGGTAGGCGTCGTAGCTTTCGTTGCCGCCGGTCGTCACGGTGACGCTCTGGCTCACCGAGGTCAGGCTGATCCGGTCGCCATCCATGACGAAATTCACCTGACTCAGGAAATTGCTGATCTGGATGTCGCCATCGATGGTGTCGACCTGATAGTGCCGCGGGAAGTCGGCAACGCCGACGCCTGGACCTGGATCCGAACCGGGTGTGGCATCAAGGCGTTCGAAATTGGCGATGTTGTAGATTTCGCTCGGCCGATGCTCGAGCCCGGGCGGGCCGTCACGTCCGTCTGCATGAATGGACACCTGCCGGATCGAATTGGTTTCGAACCAGTTCCCCATGACCACGCTGACCTGGCCAAGATTGCCGACATTGACCATGACGGCAGTGTTCTCGAGGAGGTTCGACCCCGTATCGAGACGAGCCTCCGTTGCCATACCCGACAAAGACAGTCCGCTCTCGGCAATATCGGTGACAGGCGTGACCGACGGATCGGAAGCCAGGCGCTCGGCCCGGGCGTCGATAAAGGTCGAGTAGTCCGGCGCCGTGTCGACCTTTGCGCCGTTGACGTAATAGCCTTGGTGACCGGTCGGCGCATCGGGGCCATGGCCGGCGCCGTCCGGATCGGTAAAGGCAGAGGGCGTCAATTGCTCGACATAGCCGTCCGCATCGCGAGGCGCGAACGGAAGGGAACTGCCCGTCTGAGCGGCTTCCACCATGGCGTCGAACTGACGGGCAATGGATTCAACGAATTCCAACGGCACGATGTCGTTCATCGTCACGACATCGCGATCATCGAGAACACTGATCTGCCGGACATCGGCCAGCAGCGAATCGTCGTCGATAGCGACATAGCGCACGCTGAAATTCGGCATGCCCTGAATATCGGCGACGATGACATCGGGCAGCGGACGAGCGGGCGTGACAAAGTCGGGAATAGGTGGTGGAAAATCGTGCAGAGCGACATCGACTCCGGTGGCCGGAACCGGATGGGTGGTCACCCGCTCGAGGATGAATTCGTCGTTGCCATATTGGATGTGACGCGTGGTGAGGTGAAGGGACAGGCCAGGTGTCTGGGCCAGATGGTCGGGAGCGCGGTCGCGGGCAGGATCGATGTCGGCGGAGGCATGAGAAAACGGGTCGAATTCGCTATGCGTCCAGGCTTCCGGCTGATGCATACTCAGATAACCCAGGAACCGGCTGATGATCTCTTCGGTCTCGTGGAACAGCATCGGTTCAGCCTTCCGGCGTCATCAGTTCATGAGGATGGCAGCAAACCGCCATCCAAAAAGATAGGCGGCGACCTTGGGAGGTCGTCGCCTATCGAACTCTGGATCAGGCGTCGTCGCCGAGGACGTCGCCGCCGGCACCACCGCCCACCACCGTCATGTCGACGCTGGCGAAGTTGATGTTGGCGCCCGTCGCGATATTCTGGGTGAAGGCCTCGTGCCCGGCGCTAGCGCCGGCCAGCGCATCGACATTGGCATCGATATTCGAGTCACCGCTGGCGGTCACGTTGCCGTTGGTGGAGCCGTTGGCGTTGCCGCCGTGGATGTTCGATGCATCCATCGACCAGTTGCCGCTACCCGTGGCCATGTCGAGTTCGACCTCAGGATGATCGACGACATCGCGATCGTCGATCGAGAGTGCCTGGTCGATCGAAAAAACGTTGCCGTCCCCGAGCAGAGCCTGGCCGCCATCGGCATACAGGGCATCATTCCCGATCTGGCCGATCAGGCCTTCGATGTCGCCCTTCATGCCGTCGGTATCGATCAGATCGTTGTCGGAATTGAAGGCGTCCTTGAAGTCCATGCTGCTGTCGGTCGAGTAGTCGTTGCCCTGGTTGGAGTTGTTAGACAGATCGCTGTCGATGATGCTGCCATCCTGCGACGCATCGATGTCGGCATCGACCTTCCAGTTGCCCTGGTTGGAGTTGTCCGACGAATCGTTACCCTGGTTGGAGTTGTTGGACTGGTCGTTGCCCTGGTTGGAGTTGTTCGACAGATCGCTGTCAATGGTGCTGCCATCCTGCGATGCGTCGATGTCGGCATCGACCTTCCAGTTACCCTGGTTGGAGTTGTTGGACTGGTCGTTGCCCTGGTTGGAGTTGTTCGACAGATCGCTGTCGATGGTGCTGCCGTCCTGCGACGCATCGACGTCAACGTCGGCGTTCAGATTGCCTTGGTTGGAGTTATTGGAATTGTCGTTGTTCTGGTTGGAATTGTTCTCGTTGTTGGCCGAGTCCTGATAGGCTTCAGCGAGCACAGCGGCGACGTTGGTCTTGTCGTTGGCCATGGTTCTGCTCCGTTCTCATCGGGAAGACGGCTGCGGAACGACGTCCTACATCTTGATGGATCGTGGTTCCGGCTGTCATCCTATTTTCAAAATACCGACCCATCGGGGTCGGCGCGAAGGGAAGAAGTTGCACAGTTCGTGTAGGCTGGTATCTCCCTCCCAATCTCCGCAGGTACGAAGATTTGTTCTGGACCACTCTGGTGTTTTGGTCGGGAACAACGTTAACCTCGCCTAGAAATGACAGATTGTCTGTCAGGAAGAATCCCCATCACTGTCGGGACTATTCCTGACTGCGATGGGCGTTGTAGAAAATATGGTCGAAAAAAGATCTGACCTGCCGAATTCCAGCAATCTCCCGCAGGGTCAAGTCGCGAGCGCGATGGAAAGAGATGCGGTTTACGGTTTGATCGGTAAGCTGGTCTGCACATGGTCGAATAACGAAAGCGTTCTCAGCATCGTGCTGATGCACCTGCTGAAAACCGACCGGGCCGGCGCGATTCTCGTTTTCGGAACCCTCAACACCACTCGGGCGCGGATCGACATGATCCGGCGACTGGCCAAGACCCGTCTGGGGGGCGCGGCGGAACTGGCCCGCCGCCTGGAAAAGCTCATGGGGCAGTTCGAGCGCTCGACCCGAACCCGCAACGACTTTCTCCATTCGATGTTCGTGTTCGACACGGATGGACGCATCACCCATACGCAGACAATGCGCATCGATGAGCGAAAAGGCCAGGTTCGCTACGGCACCTACAAGCCGGTCGATGCGACGCGACTTGCGTACGTCGCCGACGAGATCGAAAAACTCACTGCCTGGAACCACGTCATCTGGTCTCTGCTGCCGGAGCTTGAGGAGCATATGACGGGCGAAACCGGGTTGAGCGCCGACGACGTAGTCGAAACTCAGTGAATTGGCGCGAACCAACCGCAGTTTTGGGCGAAGCGAACGATCTGGGCTCGAGATTCCAGGCCTAGCTTGGTGGCACCGCGGACCTTGTAGGTTTCCACGGATTTCTGACTCAAACGCAACTCGCGAGCGATCTCCTTCGCGCTAAAACCATGCGCGAAGCGACGCAGTACGTCGGCTTCTCGTGATGTGAGTTTGATCGGACTTCTGGGAAATTGCTCGGCGACAGTTTCGCCGTCGCCATCCAACCCCATTATGGGCACGACGAGAGCCGGATCGAGGTAGGTTTCGCCGCGGGAGACGGAAGTGATGGCACGCACGATTTCATCGAGCGAGGCCGTGGCCAACAGATATCCGGCGGCGCCTGACGCAAAGGCTTCCTGCACGCTATATCGCTGCGTGAACGTGCTGATCGTCAATACCGGCGGCGTCGGCGTGCTGCAGCGAGTGAAGCGGACAAGATCGAGAGCACTGATCGCGAGTCCCGAGATGTCGACGACGACAGCCAGCGGATGATGGTCGGCGACAATCTGGCAGGCGGTCTTTGGGTTGGGGGCTTCGTGTACGATCCAGGTGGAAGTTTCGGGATTATCGCGAAGGGCAGCCTGAACTCCACGCCGGAAGCATGGTTGCTGGATCAGCAGGAGAACGGAATTCGCTATGGGTTCGGAGCGGGTCGTCAATTAAACCTCCCAAGACAAAGACGCAAGTGCGGAATTTTCTTCCGTTTCTTCGCGTCGTGAATTAACAACTCCGTCGATAACCGTAGGCCTCCCGCTACTATCTGAGCAATACCCCGAACAAAAAAACAAATAGATTTTATTAATTCGTATGTATTATAAACTAATTTTTCGCGGGATCGGGATCGATTCCATTTTCATTAAAGAACCGAAAAGTACATTAAATTTCTGTCGCTTATGCGAGGTTTTTAACTCGGTAATTCCATAATTTCTAGTGTGATTGACAAGGCGAAAAATATGGGCAATCTATCTGATTGCGGCTTACGTTTAGTAGTCTTTCCGGCGCTTGAGCGCCGGGATGGACCCGTTTCGGAGTCGCTCCATGCGTTGTTTTCTCTGCGTTTTTCTTGCCGGAGCCGCCGTGATTGCAGGTGCCGGAATTGCGGAGCCGGCATCTCGGCCGTCAGACGAAAATACCGCATCGCGATGCGGAACCCGCTCGCTAGAACAATGTGTTGCTGACGATCCGACGTCTGCGCGAGCCGATATTCTCGCTATCCTGAAAAAAGGTCCGGACGGCTACGCCGAGCGTCTTCTCGGTGACATTGCGTTGTCGGACAAGGATGTGGACGAAGCACGCGAGCGCTACCGATCGGCGTACGATTCCGGCGATCTGTGGGCCGCGCCCAAACTTGCCAAATTGCTTCCACCCGCAGCGGCCATCACGATTCTCGAAGGTGTCGCGGCGCAATCTCCCGAGATTGGCAAATGGGCTCTTTACGATGCGGCGCGACTGCGCGAGCATCGCGGCGCCGACGAAGACTTGATCAAGGCGCTGATCGATCATGCCGCCGCCTACAGACTGGGAAATTCTTGGTCGACGATTCCGCTGGCCTATGCGGCGGCGTCCGGAAAATCGACTGGCATCAAATCTGGGAACCTCGCCGCGACTATGGAGCGATACCTGGAAGAAGGCGATGCGGACTATCTGATCCACGGTCGCAACGCCTTGGCGGCGCTTTACTATTCGGTGCTCGGTTGCGAAGAACGCGGCGCCGAACTTCTGGCAGACGTCGCCGCCACCGGTGGTGAGGAAGGGGCAAAAGCGGCCTCACAACTTGCCGAGCGAAAATCGCAGGCCGACCCGACCGATGCGAATGCCATCGCCGCCCTCGAGTCCGGCGCCAAAGCCGGAATTCCAGGATCCATGTTCGCTCTCGGGCGGCACCTTGCCATGACCGCGACCGACGCCGCCGAACGGCAAAGGGGAGTGACCCTGATCAAGGCCGCCGTGGCGATCGAACCTGACCGCGCCAGCTACGGATTCTACCTCGTCGGCGATGCCCTGGCGACCGGTGACAAGGCGGATCTTGCAGGGTCCGCCGAGGCCTACGCCAAATCCGCCGCGACCGGCAACGGTTGGGCACAAATGCGACTGACTTTCGCCTACAGGGATGGCCGGGGAGTCAAAAAATCCAGCGCCAAGGCCGCGCAATTCGCTCGCCAGGCACTGGCCAGCGACAGTCCGCAGTCCGGACTGATCGCCATCCTGTCGCTTTACGGCACGCCTGCCGACCCGTCTTCCGACAGGCTTGTCGCAGCGCTCCGAGCGACGCTTGCCTCGACACAAGCCGTCGTCGTCGCGGACGCGCTCGAAGGCGTGGACGTCAACCAACGAGCCAAACTCCTGCAAAGCATATGGCGGCAGAGAGGACTGTTCGCGGGGCAAGCCGACGGCATCATCGGAAGGGAAAGCTATCGGATTTTCGTCAGCGAATGCCGGCGCCGAGGCGTGAGTGCCTGCCGCACCGAGTTTTTGCCTCCCGATCTTCTGCGGGCAACGATCCTTCATCTCGCGAATACCCGATCCGGCGGAAATGGCGACATCGCCTCTTCTCCCCTAACCCGCAAGCCGAACGATGCCCGGCAATGTCATGCATCGATCTGATCGAATTAACCTATCGTCAAGCAATCAGTTGCGTCGAGATGGAATGCATGCATTAGTTCTAATAGTTAATAATTTGTTACCGAGGCAGCCAGCGTAAATTGTCAGATTCTTCAATCGAAGAAGAATGGGTGCGCCATGTTGAAATACTCCCTCGACAGACCGCTGTTGAAGACAAGAGCTCCGGATAAATTTTACAGATCTACGGTCAAGACAATCGCAATTACTGGTGGTGCCGGGTTTCTCGGCTCGCATCTTTGCGAAAGACTGGTAGCAAACGGGCACCGGGTCGTCGTCTTCGACAATTTTCATACAGGCCGCCCCGAGAATGTCGCTCACCTGACTTCCAGCAATCGGTTCAGCCTGTTGGGTCACGACGTGAGCTTGCCGCTGCTGGATGAAGGCGAGACCTTCAACGAAATATGGAACCTGGCGTGCCCCGCTTCGCCGGTGCATTACCAGGAAAACCCAGTCCGGACGGCATTCGTCTGCGCCGACGGTGCCCGCCATGTGATGGATCGGGCCGATGCCGACCGGGCACGGGTGTTTCACGCCTCCACCTCCGAAATCTACGGCGATCCGGAGAGGCACCCGCAGCGCGAGGATTACTTCGGCAACGTCAACAGTGTCGGTCCTCGATCCTGCTACGATGAAGGCAAGCGGTTCGCCGAGACGGTCTTCACCGATTTCGCCCAGCGCTCTGGTCTGGACCTTCGCATGGCGCGAATCTTCAACACTTATGGCCCGCGAATGCAGATGAACGACGGACGCGTCGTGTCGAACTTCATCGTCCAGGCGCTGAATGGCGACGACATCACGATCTACGGGAACGGCAGCCAGACCCGGTCCTTCTGTTTCGTCGACGATCTCATCGACGGCTTTCTCGCCTTGATGACCTATGACGGCCCTAATCCAGGACCGGTCAATCTCGGCAACCCAGTCGAGACCACGGTCGGCGAACTCGCGGAGACGATCCTCGCGATGATCGGATCGCGATCCCGCCTGATGACGCTTCCTTGTCCCGTCGACGACCCTCGCCGGCGGTGTCCCGACATTTCCAAGGCGCGCATGCTCACCGACTGGGAGCCGCGGGTGGCGCTCGCGGACGGACTGGCTCGCACCATCTCCTATTTCGACGCGCTTCTGTCGTCTGGAAAGGTCGACAGACGGGAAGCGGTCTGTCCCCCGGCATCCAGGAGAGTTTCATGAAGATCGCTATCGTCGGCACTGGTTACGTCGGACTCGTCACCGGAACCTGCCTTGCCGAGATCGGACACGACATCGTCTGCTTCGAAAAGGATCAACGCAAGATCGCGGCACTCGAGCGAGGCGTGTTGCCGATTTTCGAGCCAGGCCTTGAGAACCTCGTCAGTCGCAATGTCGCAGCGGACCGGTTGCGCTTTGCCCGCGGATTGGAAATTCTCGACGCTTCCTTCGAAGCGATCTTCATCGCTGTCGGCACTCCTCAGTCGGCGATCGATCACTCGGCTGATTTGACTGCCCTGTTCGCTTCTGCGGCGCAGATCGCGGTGCATGCGAAGGTACCTTTGACGATCATTACCAAGTCGACGGTGCCGGCGGGAACCGGCGACCGGATCGAACGCATCCTGCGCACCGAACGGCCAGACCTGAAATTCGTCGTCGTCTCGAATCCAGAATTCCTGCGCGAGGGTTGTGCCGTCCACGATTTCATGAACCCGGACCGTATTGTCGTCGGGTCGAACGACCCGTTCGGCTGGGAAACGGTGCAACGGATCTACCAGCCACTCTTGAACGGTGGGACGCCGTTCTGCACGACCAGCCGGCGGTCGGCGGAAGTTATCAAATATGCCTCGAATGCCTTCCTCGCCACCAAGATCGCATTCGCCAACGAAATGGCCGATCTGTGCGAAGCGGTCGGCGCCGAGATCGACGACGTCGCCACCGGCATGGGGCTCGACCGTCGCATCGGACGGGAATTCCTGCGCTGCGGGCCCGGTTACGGCGGCTCGTGCTTTCCCAAGGACACCGAGGCGCTGCTCGTCACCGCCCATCAGAACGGCGTCAATCTACGGCTGGTCGAGAGCACCATCGCCGCCAATGACGCCCGCAAGCGCACGATGGCCCGCCGGATCGCCGCGGCTCTGAACGGTGAGGTCGCCGGACGGCCGATTGCCTTGCTAGGCCTGACCTTCAAGGCTGACACGGACGACATGCGCCAGTCGCCCTCGCTGCCACTGGTCGCGGCTCTTATCGACGCGGGCGCCAGCGTGCGCGTTTTTGATCCGCAGGCCATGGAACAGGCGCGCCTTTATCTCGACGGCGTACGGTTCACCGATAGTGCCTATGCGTGCGCCGAAGGGGTGGATGCGGTTGTCCTCGTCACCGACTGGAACGAGTTTCTCGGCCTCGATTACTCGCGCATCGCCCGATCAATGCGCGGCAATGTCTTCATCGACTTGCGCAACGCCATCCCCGAGGAAACATTGCGACAGGCCGGGCTGGCCGTTCACCGTCTCGGTCGTCGCCACCACGACATGGCGGCATTTCGTCCCGTCGCGCCAGTGCCAACTTTCGATCGAATCGGCAGCCCTCCCAACCACCGCGCCAACGGTCATGCGTATTGAAGACCGAGGGACGGCATCGCCATGAATCAGATCGTTTTCGACGTTGTTTTCGTCTTGGGATTTTTTCTCAGTCAGGGGCTTTACCTTCTGTCGTTGCTGACTGTCGTCTATCTGCTCTGCCTGCCGGTGAACTGGGTCGATGAAAGAGAAGCGGAGACGTTCACGCCCGAGGAAATGCCTTACATCGTCCTGTTCTACCCGGTTCTGAAAGAGTTGGAATCGATAATGCGGACGACGATGCTTTCACTGGCCCGGATCGACTATCCGGCTCATCGCTTCCGGGTCGTTGCCATTCCGAATGTCAACGATGTCGAAACGGTCGCCAGTCTCAGACGGATTGCCGAGACCTTCCCGTTTCTGCAGATTGTCGAAGTGCCGCCGACCATCGATTCGACATGGGACGTCGTCTGGAATTCCTGGGACACGACCGAAAAAGCCTATTGGTGGCATCAGGGCAGTCGCGCCGGCCTGCGTGAGCTACCGCCGAAAAAAACCCGCCAGCTGATCTACGCCTTCTATACGATCGCCGATGAACTTGCTGGCGGCGAGGATTTCCTGGTCAATTACATCGATGCCGACAGTTGCCCTCCCCCGAATCACTTCAAGGCCGCAGCGTCCGGAATAAGGCATTTCGACGTCCTGCAGGCCCAGAATATTGCCGGCAACCTGAACATGTCGATGGCCGCGTCCTGGCATGCATTCGACCACATGGCTTGGGACGGATTTTTGTGGCCGCATCTGTCGGCAAACGGACGCCAGCCATTCTGGGTACTGGGAAAAGGCTTGTTCTTCAAAGCGTCGGATCTCGTCGAACTGGGCGGGTTCCATCCCTGGATCACCATCGAGGATCCGGAAGTCGGCATGCGCTTCTGGGTCAACGGCCGTCGTTTGGGCGTGATCCGGTCACCCTTGATCGAAGAAGTCCCGTCGACCCTTGGAGACGGCATTACCCAACGCAAACGCTGGGTCTGCGGATTTTTCCAAAGTCTTGGGTGGCCGCTCAAGGCGATGGGAATGAACCGCTGGCAACGCATCAAGGCCAGGATCAATTTCGTGCCCTGCCTGCTGCTGACCGCTAATTGCATCGGCTTTCCCTTCGCGGCCTGGACCGTATGGGCCGAGATCGAGGGATACAATCCGCTGCCACTTTGGTCGGCTGGCCTGTCCGGCTTCAATGTCGTAACTTTCCTGCTGCTGCTCGGCGCGATCTACGTCACGACATGGCGGCGCAGTCGTTTGGTCATGCCCGACCGGCTGGCGCGACTGTGGTATTTCGTCCGCGTCAATCCCTTGTCGTTGTTGTTCTGGTGGCTGTTCTGGGCGATTCCACTGGCGATCGGATACGGCATGTTTCGCCGGGACGGCGGGCTTGTGTGGGAGAGGACCGTCAAGAACAACGCCAACCATAAGCTGGTCAGGAATCAGCAACTGGCGGTCATTCGTATGGGCGGCAAGATGGCAACGCCATCGCTGGCGAACGATGGCGAACCAGCTATTGCCGGCGACATTGACCGAAGGAGAAGAAGATGACGACTGCTCACGCACTGGTCACCGGCGGCGCCGGGTTCATCGGATCGCATCTCGTCGACGCGCTGCTGGCGCGCGGCTATACGGTGACGGTTCTCGACTGCCTAAAGGATCAGGTCCACGCCGACGCGGAAAAAGATGCCGACGGCTGGCCGATCTACCTCGATCGTCGCGCCAGGCGGATCAAGGCCGACATTCTCGATGATGGTGTCTTCGAGCAGTCGCTGGAGGGGATCACCCATCTGGTGCATCTCGCCGCCTCGGTCGGGGTCGGGCAATCGATGACCAACATCGTCGACTACACCCGGAACAACGTTATGACCACGGCGATGATGCTGGAAGCGCTATCGAAGGGCCAGCACACCGTCGAGCGGATTGCCGTCGCCTCGTCGATGTCGATCTATGGAGAAGGCCAATACGAACGATTCGACGGTACTCTCGCGGCGTCGCTGTTCCGTAATCATGAGGATCTGGCGGCTCGGCGCTGGGATTGTGCTGTCGGCGGCGAGAAGCTGCTTCCGGTCGCGACCGGCGAGAGCAAGCTGCTCGAGCCCGCCTCGATCTACGCCGTCAACAAGCGCGACCATGAGGAAATGTTCATCGCGGTCGGGCGAGCGCTCGGTATTCCAACCGTTGCACTGCGACTGTTCAATGCCTACGGCTCGCGCCAGGCCCTCTCCAATCCCTATACCGGCGTCGCGGCGATTTTCATCGCCCGGCTGCTCAACGACCAGGCGCCTCTGGTGTTCGAGGACGGCGAGCAACGCCGCGATTTCGTGCATGTCCATGATGTCGCCAGAGCGTTTGTCACCGTCCTCGACAGCGACAAGCGGGTCTGGGACTACTACAATGTGGGCAGCGGACGGTCGGTGACCGTTAAGGAGATCGGACGCGTTCTGGCGCGACTACTGCACAAGAACATCGCGCCAGAAATCCTGAACAAATACCGGATCGGAGACGTTCGGCACTGCTTCCCGGACATCTCGAAGATCGAGCGCGATTTCGACTTTCGCCCAGAGCGCGATTTCGACGAGGGGATGAGCGAGTTGATCGGATGGGTAGCGCAGGCGCAGAATCCTGTCGATCGCTCGGCGCAATGTCACGCCGAACTGTCGAAGGCCAGGATGATCGTTTGAAATCGAAGACGCGGTTGCGCGTCGCCTCGAACCCAGACACTGCGTCAGGAGCGCCGGGCGACGGCGGTTCTGACTGTCCTTCTCAAGGCTGCGGTGCTGGCCGAGCCGCACGATGTGCCACTATCATCGCATGGCGCGCTGGCCCTGCACCTCCACAAATGCCTAGGTGCGCTTCTTGCGGTCCATATGGAATGGTTTCAGGACCATGTGCGCATTTGAAGAATTGCTTTTCGACGGAGCGCCAGTGCCGGTGGACGGGTGTGTCTCTACAAATGATGAGCCCAAAACCTTCGCCGATCTCTTTGGGCTGACGATCAGCCAGGGTGGCCTGAACATGTTGCGGCGGTCGCAGACAGCCTTCGCGCTCGAGCGCGATATGGCCATCGTTGCCCTGCGCCGGGAGAAGGTCGTCGCCTCCGACGAAACCGGTGTGCGCATCGAGGGCAGTAATGCCTATCAATGGGTGTTCCGATCGAGCGAGGCTGTCGTGCATCGCGCCGCGCCAACCCGCGGCACCGTCGTCGTTCGCGACCTGATGGACGGCCATCGACCAGAGGTCTGGTGTTCCGATTGCCGGTTCCGATGAAGCCGCCCCTTCATTCCGAGATGATTGCGCCCCCGGATTCCGACTTGATGTCGCCCCCGTTGGGCCGGGGTCTTGCTGGCTATGATTGTTGTCATTTCGTTCGCGTTCGGTGTCAAGCTTTTCCGGATTGGGTCCGGCGCATGCTTTCGCCTGTGAGATCGATCCGATGGGCATTGTGAACAAGCCTGTCCAAGATCGCATCGGCGTAGGTGGGATCCCCGATTATCCCATGCCATGCGGACACAGGAAGTTGGCTGGTGATGATCGTCGAGCGTCGGCCATAGCGGTCCTCGAGGATTTCGAGGAGGTCATGGCGCGCCTGGGCGTCGAGCGGCTCAAGCCCCCAATCGTCGAGTATCAGCAGCTGGACGCTGCCGAGCGTGCGTTGCAGGCGTGCATAACGCCCGTCGCCGCGCGCAAGCGCCAAGTTTGCGAACAGCCTGGGAACACGCTGATAGAGAACCGATCGGTCGTCCCGGCAGGCCTTGTGACCAAGGGCGCAGGCCAACCAACTCTTGCCGACTCCCGATGGCCCGCAGATGGCCAGATTGTCATGGGCGGCGATCCAGTCGCCGGCGATGAGCTTGAGGAACAGCGCGCGGTCGAGCCCGCGTTCGCTGCGATAGTCGACATCCTCGGGCGCCGCCTGATGACGGAGCTTGGCGAAGCGGAGGCGCGCGGCGAGTTTGCGGTCGTGGCGCCAGCTCCATTCACGTTCGAGTAGCAGGCCCAGCCATTCAAAATGGGTCAGCCGCTCGGCCTCGGCATTGGCGGCGAGTTCGTCGAATGCCTTGGCCATGCCGGTGAGCCCCATTGCATTCAGCCGGTCGAGGGTGGGATGTGCAAGCATGTCAGTCTCCTTCAGTGATAATAGCGTGAGCCGCGGATGTTCGGATGGTCGATGGGATCTCGTGCCGCCGCCCGCAGCGACGGCGTCTGGTCGAGCCGGTTGTCGAGGATCGATCTAACCGACCCGTAGGTACGCGCGCCGATCTCGAGTGCACGGCCGCAGGCCGCGTTGACCCGCTCCCGGCCGAAGCCTTTGACCAGGCGGATGATGCCCAGGCAGGCGCGGAATCCTTGCTCGGGATGCGGGCGATCGGCGAGAATGCGCTCGCACAGCAACGCGGCATCGGAACCGACGGCGGAGGCTTCCCGGGTGATCCGCTCGATCGTCCAGTCGGCAAAGCGCCGATGGGAAGAAGGCATGTGCTCGGGGACCGTCGTATGCCGGCCATTGCCGCTGCAGCGCATGTGGGCGGCGATCCGCTCGCCCTTGTGGAACAACTCGATGGTGTTTGCGCTAATCCGGGCCTCGACCTGCTCGCTGTCGCTGCCGGGTGGAAACTCCCCAGAAGTGCCGTTTGAATCTTCCCCAGTTTAGCGCCGCCGCCGGTCTTCCGGGGCGCGCCCCGGAAGACCGGCGGCGCGATGTTGCCGATGCTGCTCCCGATGGTCGGGAGGGAGCATGCGGTGATCGATCTCGGGGAGCTCGTAATGATTTTGGATTTGCACCGACAGGGCCTATGCGTGTCGGCGATAGCGCGGGAAAGCGGCGTCGACCGCAAAACGGTCCGCAAATATATCGAACGCGGTCTGGAGGCTCCGTCCTACAGCCCGCGGCAACCGCGGCAAACAGTGATCGACCCCTTTACGGGTTATCTGCGTGAACGCGTCGCGACCTATCCAGGCCTGACCGGGCGCCGGCTGTTTCGGGAAGTGAAGGAACTTGGTTATGGCGGTGGCTACACCGTCGTCACCGATTTCCTGCGCGACATCCGCCCGGCGCCGACGAAAGGGTTCGAGGTTCGCTTCGAGACGCCGCCCGGGGTCGCGTCCGTCAACGTGGTGGAAATTGGGGTGTAACTGAAGCGGCTCCGTTTCAGGCGACTGCGGTGGAAATCCGTATGGTTTCTGGCTTGCTGCCTGTGGCCATGAGTTCGGCCATAGGCTCGGTCTGCATGTAGCGGT
>DRFF01000191.1 GCA_011050685.1 Aurantimonas coralicida | reverse complement strand
GTCTTTGGCCTTGGCTTCGCGATGGCGACGGCACTGCTGCATGGCGGCGGATTGCTGCTCGGCAACGCTCTGGTCCGGACGGCGAACCCTATCCTCCTACGGGCGATCGGTGCGCTGTCCGCCGGCGCCGGCCTCTATCTGATGGCCGGCTGATCGTCCGCGACCGTCGAGCCGCGCCGGGCGGCGGGGAGATGCCATGCCGGAATTCCTGCGCGCGCCGCAGCCGGTCGGGGAATATGATCTGATGGCGATCGGCCCGGTTCTCCTGGCCGTGCTCGTCATAATCGGTATCCGCAAGCTGTGGAGTCATTGGTCATGATCCCTGGCGAAATCATCACGGCGGCGGGCGACATCGTCCTCAACGAGGGGGCGGTTCCCGTCACGCTGGAGGTCGCCAACACGGGCGACCGGCCGATCCAGATCGGCAGCCACTACCACTTCGCCGAGACCAACCCGGCGCTCGCCTTCGACCGGGCGGCGGCGCGCGGCATGCGCCTCGACATCGCGGCCGGCACGGCCGTGCGCTTCGAGCCGGGGCAGACCCGCGAGGTGACGCTGGTGCCGCTCGGCGGCGCACGCAAGGTCTATGGTTTCAACGGCAAGGTGATGGGCGCGCTCTGAGGCGGCCGCGCGAGCCTCGCGGTGCAATTGTTCAGCCTGTGCCTGATCCGATCAGGCCAGTGTGTTCTGCAAGGAGGAGGAAACCAATGTGCAACCAATGCTTGATCGAGGGTGTGAAGCGGACGATGCTGAGCCGGCGGCGGCTGCTCGGGGGCGGCGCGGCCGCGGCGGCGACGCTCGGCCTGGCAGGGTCGGCCCTGGCTCAGATGCCGCGAAGCCCGCTGTCGATGCCGGCAAGTCTCTCGCGGACATGGCGATCAGCGATCTGACCCATGAGCTCCATCCGGACTTCCCCACCTTTTTCGGCGAGCAGCAATTCTTCATGGAGCAGAAGTTCTCCTACGAAAAGGACAAGTTCAACCTGTTCGAGCTCAGGGTGAACGAGCACACCGGCACGCATGTCGACGCGCCACTGCATTTTTCCGCCGACGGCCAGTCGGTCGCCGAAATTCCGGTCGAGAAGCTGATGGCGCCCCTGGTCGTCATCGACATCAAGGCGAAGGCGGCGGACGACGCGGACGCACAGGTGACGCCCGACGACATCAAGGCCTGGACCGACGCCAATGGCGAACTGCCGGAAAACTGCTGCGTGGCGATGAACTCGGGATGGCAGCAACATCTCGATAGCGAAAAATTCCGAAACGCCGACGACAAGGGCGTGATGCATTTTCCCGGGTTTCATGTCGAGGCGGCGCAAATGCTGCTCGAAGGCTCCGCCGTCGGCATCGCCGTGGATACGCTGTCGCTCGATTTCGGCCAGTCGCCGGACTTCGCCGTGCATTACGCATGGCTGCCGGAAGGGCACTGGGGCCTCGAATGCATCGCCAATCTCGACGCGATGCCGGCTGTCGGCGCCACTCTCATCCTTGGCGCGCCGAAGCACCGGGGCGGCTCGGGCGGGCCGTCGCGGGTGCTGGCGTTGAGCTGAGGGGGAACGCCGTGGCGACCGCGCCGATCGTTTCCGACGAGCAAGCCTGTGCCGAAGTTCGCGCGGTGTTCGACGATATCCGCGCGACGCGGGGCACCGACTTCGTCAACAATTTCTGGCGGGTGCTGGCGGCGGACCCCCGGACGCTCAAGCGGACCTGGGAGGAGGTGAAGGCGGTGATGATCGCGCCCGGCGCGCTCGATCCGCTGACGCGGGAGATGCTCTACATCGCGGTCTCGGTGACCAATGGCTGCGGCTACTGCGCGCACTCGCACACGGCGGCGGCGCGGGCCAAGGGCATGACGGCCGACCAATACGGCGAGCTTCTGGCGATTGTTGCCCTCGCCGGCAAGACCAACCAACTGGCCGACGCCCTGCAAGTGGCGGTCGATCCCGAGTTTCTGGCTTGATCGAGGCCCGCGCGAGAAGACTCGCTATTTCGGCGTCGACTGCTTTGGCGATCGCCGGATGATCGCCCGGTGCGAGCCGGGCGAGCGTCCGCGCGTGACCGCGCTGCGGCCGATCGCGGCGGGACCGCCGCGGGCAAAGGCGCCGGCATTGACGCTGTTGAGGTCGGAGCGGCCCTCCATCGCCCGCAGCTCGCTCGGTACGTCCGCGCCACGCCCGAAGCGGGGAACGACAGGCCGTAGATAGCTGTCGTCGAAGTCGCGGCCGTAGGCGCGCTCCTCGGCCGTGTCGCCGAACACCCGGGCGCCGGGAATGCGCGGACCGGCTGACGGGCGCGGCGCGCCGACGATCGGCAAGCCGGACATCGACCTGCCCGGCACGTCCCCCATCGGGCCGGGATCGAAGGCCTGGGCGAAGGCCGGCGCCGGCAGGAGAAGCGCCGCGAGTAGCGCGAAACGAAACACGGGGAACTCCTTTCCGGCAAACGGCCGATGGTGACCGGCGACAGGCGCGAGCGAGATCACGGATGGCGGTCGGTCCATCCAGCAACGCGCCAGCAGTCTGCGCGATCCCGACAAATCGGGGAAGACAAGCTTTCGCGACCGACTTATGGTCTTCAATGGTGCGACGCAGCGACGGACGATGCGGAGCGCCGATCCTGTCCGGCCTTTCGACGCGAGATCGCCCATGCCCGCCACGATCCCCCGCTCCTCCTATGCCGCGATGTTCGGCCCGACCACCGGCGACAAGGTGCGCCTTGCCGATACCGAGCTCTTTATCGAGGTCGAGAAGGACCTGACCACCTATGGCGAGGAGGTGAAGTTCGGCGGCGGCAAGGTGATCCGCGACGGCATGGGGCAAAGCCAGCATTCACGCGCCGAAGGGGCGGTCGACACGGTGATCACCAACGCGCTGATCCTCGACCACACCGGCGTCTACAAGGCCGATATCGGCCTGAGGGACGGGCGGATCGCCGCCATCGGCAAGGCCGGCAATCCCGATACCCAGCCGGATGTCACCATCATCGTGGGACCCGGCACCGAGGCGATCGCCGCCGAGGGCAAGATCGTCACCGCCGGCGGCTTCGACAGCCACATCCATTTCATCTGCCCGCAGCAGATCGAGGAGGCGCTGTTTTCCGGCGTCACGACGATGCTCGGCGGCGGCACCGGCCCGGCGCATGGCACCCTCGCCACCACCTGCACGCCCGGCCCCTGGCACATGGCGCGGATGCTGCAGGCGGCGGACGCCTTTCCGATGAATCTCGGCTTTTCCGGCAAGGGCAACGCCTCGCTGCCGGCGGCGCTGGAGGAGATGGTCAAGGGCGGGGCCTGTGCGCTGAAGCTGCACGAGGACTGGGGCACGACGCCGGCCGCCATCGACTGCTGTCTCTCGGTCGCCGACGCTTACGACGTCCAGGTGATGATCCACACCGACACGCTGAACGAATCGGGCTTCGTCGAGAACACCGTTGACGCCTTCAAGGGCCGCACGATCCACGCCTTCCACACCGAGGGCGCCGGCGGCGGCCACGCGCCGGATATCATCAAGATCTGCGGCCTGCCCAACGTGCTGCCGTCCTCGACCAACCCGACCCGGCCCTACACGATCAACACGCTGGAAGAGCATCTCGACATGCTGATGGTCTGCCACCATCTCGATGCGTCGATCCCCGAGGATATCGCCTTTGCCGAAAGCCGCATCCGCAAGGAGACGATCGCGGCCGAGGACATCCTGCACGATCTGGGCGCCTTTTCGATCATCGCATCCGATTCACAGGCGATGGGGCGCGTCGGCGAGGTGATTATCCGCACCTGGCAGACCGCCGACAAGATGAAGCGCCAGCGGGGGCGGCTGCCGGAGGAGACCGGCGACAACGACAATTACCGCGCCCGCCGCTACGTCGCGAAATACACCATCAACCCGGCGATCGCGCAGGGGATGAGCCGCGAGATAGGCTCGGTCGAAGTGGGAAAACGCGCCGATCTGGTGCTGTGGGACCCGGCCTTCTTCGGCGTCAAACCGATGATGGTGCTGCTCGGCGGGACGATCGTCGCGGCGCCGATGGGCGACCCCAACGCCTCGATCCCGACGCCACAGCCGGTCCACTACCGGCCGATGTTCGGCGCCTTCGGCAAGGCGGTCGGGGCGAGCGGCATCAGCTTCGTCTCCAAGGCCGCGATGGGCGAGGGGCTGCGCGAGCAGCTCGGCTGCGACAAGGCGTTTGTAGCGGTCGAGAACACCCGTGGCGGCATATCCAAGGCTTCGATGATCCTCAATGATGCGACGCCTGAGATGGAGGTCGACCCGGAGACCTACGAGGTGCGGGCCGACGGCGTGCTTTTGACCTGCGAGCCCGCCACGGTCCTGCCAATGGCGCAGCGGTATTTTCTGTTTTAGAATTGGGCCCATGGCCGAACCTGCCCCGACACCCAACACCGATCTCTACGAGCGGGACTTCTACGCCTGGACGCAGGATCAGGCGGCGAAGCTGCGGGCTCGAGCCAGCTTCGACAATCGCGGCGACGTGGATTGGGACCATGCGGCTGAGGAGATCGAAGGCGTGGGGGCGAGTGAGAAGCGCGAAATACGCAGCCGGCTGAAAACACTTCTCGTTCATCTCCTCAAATGGCGTTTCCAGCCGGGCAAGAGGAAGGGCGGCTGGGAAGCGACGATCGGCGAGCAGCGTGAGCGTATCGCGATGGTGATCGAAGATAGCCCCAGCCTTCGTTCGTTTCCTGGCGAAGCGCTCGCCAGCGCTTATGTGCTGGCACGGCGAAAGGCGATCGAGGAAACGGAATTGCCCGAGGAAGCCTTCCCGCTCGCTTGCCCGTTCACGATCGATCAGATCCTCGATGAGACTTTCTACCCCGAGACCGACTGACACATGCGTCGGGGCCAACTGGTTCAGTCCCCGACAAGATCGCTGGCGCTGTCATGGACAGTGACGCGATAGCCGGCGGCAAGGGCGTCGACACTGGGTTGCGGCGTGACCACGGCCAGCCGGCCGCCGGGAAGGCTGCCCACGCGGTCGTAGCCGCTGGGGCTCCAGCGCAGCAGGCGGCGCTTCCAGACCAGCCATGGCGCGCGGTCGACCAGCACGAAGGCGCCGTCCGGAATGTCCAACGCCGTTCTCGTATGATGCACCTGTTCGCGCAGCCTTGATTTTACCCGATGGGCATGGAGCATGTCGTCCATGGCTTTCGCCGACGGCGGTGCGTCGAGGTTGTGAGCCGTCGCCCAAGCGGCGCGGTAGGCGTTGAAATCGGCGCGCCGGCATTCGG
>DRFF01000190.1 GCA_011050685.1 Aurantimonas coralicida | reverse complement strand
GGATGCCATGCCGGGCTCGACCCTGTCCACGAACGGCGCGGCTCCTTTTAGTCGCGCGAACCATGCGTCGACGTCCTGCTCGAGATGGATGTGATCCCCTTCGGAGGTGGGGCCGGTCTGCAGCCATGACGGCATCAGGCCAGCATCCTGGATGATGGCGAAGGTCCCTCGAGGTATCCCGTATCTTGCCTTGAGTTCGTTCTGCGTCATCGACCGTCGCAGGGTCTCGACGACGGTGCGCGCATCTTCAGCCTTGATGAAGATCTGATCGTTCGTCAGGGCGGCCATCGCTTCGTCGATGATTCCGAGCTTGAGCAGGATCGCCCGTAGGCGCGAGGTGTGGATACCGCTTTCGCGCCAGACATGATGGAGCGTGTAGAAGTTGCGTTCGGGCAGCGTCGTCCCGAAAAACTCTTCCTTCGGGTTGAGCGGGAAGGTCCGCCAGGCATGCTCGAAGAGGATTGTCCGCACATGGTCGTAGAGCGCACCTGAACTACGTTCCTGCCGACTCTGGTTGAGCCAGTCGTAAAGGGCACCGTAGACGACGCGCTGCCCCCATTTTCCGCCCCGGACCGTGGCCGCCTGAAAAAGCCCGTCGAGGAGAGCTTCGAGCGTTTCCCGCGACCGCAGCGCCCGGTAGCCGCCATAATGAATATCGTAGGGATCGGCGTCGGTCGGATCTTGGTGGCCGGCGGCCTCGAGCACCGCCTCGCCGACCTTTCGGACGAGTGCGATGGCGTAACCGAGCGGATAGCGATCGAGCAGCCAGTGAGATCGTCTCGGCATGAACCGGATACGGCCGAGGACGTAGACTTCCCATTGCGTGTCGCCGACCTCGACGATCGGCGTTCTGGTAATGCTCGACCCGTCCAAGTCGCCCAACATGGGATTGACGTGGCTATAGCTGATGCGACCGCCGAACGCAGCCTTCTCTCCGGCCGTGATCCTGATGCCGTGAAACGGACATGCGCTGACCGACCGGATAAACCACCAGTCCCTCCAATGCGGACGGTAATCGGGGCGGCCTCCACCGTTGGCGACGTCCTCTTCCAGGCATCGCCGACAGACGCGATTCTGTCCGCCAGTGACGGAGTGCCCGAAGAGCTTTTCACCGTTGATCTCGAATCCCCAATCGAGAGTTCGGATCGTGTTACGTTCGAAAAGATCGAGATCGTAACCGCCGCGGCGTGCAAACCCCTCTATCTCGTTACCATTCTGGATTCCCGTGAGATCCATGTCCCAGTCCATGCAGAACTGCTTGGCGTCGCCGGCGCCGCTCAAACGGGCGAGCCGATAAAGGACGCTCCATGCCGGCTCGTCGTCGAACTGCTCTACCTTCAGCCTGAACTCGCTCATGTTCCTCGCGCCGCCTGGAATTGGTCGGCGCAACACCGCACCAGATTGCCGAAGATTTTCTTAAAGTTGCGCCTGCCGATATCGCGCAATCGTGGCTCGGACGGCTGGTGCATTCGAATCGCGGGCCTGCCTGGCCAGGTGAGGAGCGGAATCTCATCGGCGGGACCGCTGCCAATCCCGAAAACCACGACGTCGGCAGCTGTCTCTTAACCATCTTGGAAAGACGTCGGACCGCACACCCTTGTCCTGAGCCGGCAGCGACCGACATGGGGACCTCCACCCAGCAAACATAACCAGCGAACGTCATGCGTCTTCTATGCCGTCATTTCGGCAGGACCATCTCGTGCGGCGACCCGTCCAGGGCACGTCGGGCGGTGGAGGAATCTATGGTCGCGACAGAGTTCGCACATGGGGCGAACCGCCGCTTCTGTCCATGCCACAGAACGCCGAACCGCGGATCCGCGGCAATCGCTCGACATGATGCGAGCATCCGTAGCGCGGCCAATTCCACGACCAGGCCCGCTCGCCGTTCGTCCGAGGAGGACGTCGGCTGGCTTGGCCGGCGCCGACCCTGAGGGATATCCCGCGAGAACCGGTCCTTAATCGTGTTTGGCGGTTGTGGCGGGCCCTCCCTGCAATTTTAGCGAAATTTTCAAGCGCTGCCCGCGAGGTTTGCGCCCGAGGACGGCCACCACCAGGGGACGACACCATGCCGAACAGACCACTGAGATCGGGGGCACCATCTGCCGGCCGTCGCGTCGTGTCGGGAAGAAAGAGCACATTCACGGGCTACATTCCGTCGACGAAGGGCGGGAACGACTACCGTTTGATCGCCTACGAGAGTCTTCTCGAGCGGGACTACATCCTGCACCTCGAGGACGACGACGACATCGTCGCCTACCGGGACCGCGACCGTGCGTATCCGTGGGAAGACGCGTCCGGGAATGTCCACGACTGGCATCCGGACTTCACGCTGACGACACGGGCCGACCGCCGCATCTGCGTCGAGGTCAAACCGTGGGCTGTCATCGAGAAGAAAGACCTGCTGCCCAGTTTCGCGCTGATCGCGAAGGCGATGAAGGACGTCCACGGATTCGACGAGTTCCGCCTTGTGACCGATCGTGAAATTCGGCAGCCCTTTCGGCTCTACAACCTCGAGATCTTGCATTCGGCTCGTCTCGACCGCGAGATCGAGGGCTCCGGCTTCGCGGTCAGGCAGGCGTTTGTCGAGGAAACACCGACGACAATCGGCGGACTGCGCCGGCGGCTTGCCGCTTCTCGCATCGGCTTCTGGAGCGTTTGCCGACTGATCGCCGACGGCACCGCCGCGCTCGACGATTCCCACGCTCCGATCGAGGATCGCTCGATCCTGGACTGGAGCGACCCCTCGTGACGATGCTCAGGATTTCCAAGAACGATCTCCTGGTCCTCGACAATGTCCGCCATGAGATCGTGCATGTCGGCAAGGTGGGCGTCGAGATTCGCAGTCTCGACCGAAATCGGCGCTCCGCCATGCGGACACACGACGATCTGGCCTCGCTGTATTTCGACGATCGCCTTGGCATCGAGCGCGAAGTCGCGGCCCGCCTGCCGCGCAATCTCGCCCGGGTGATCACCCGCGATCCGGACAGCTTTCCCGAGAAGGATCAGCGCGAGGGCTGGCGCCGCTACGAGTATGTCGCCCTCTGCGACCGGTTCTTCACCGAGCAGCCGCGCACCGGGCGGCCAAGGGCGTCGAGGACAATCGCCGGATACGCGAGGATCGGTCGCGTCTGCGCCTGGATGCGCCGTCGTGAGCAGGCGCGTCTTGCTGGCCGTCCGGCACGTTCGTCTGCCTTGGAGATGGTCAGTGGATCCGCCCTGCGGCAATGGCACCGCAACTGGGTCGATTCGGGACGCGCTTCGTCCGTTCTCATCCCGCAGCACGAAGCCAAGGGCGGTGTATCCCAACTGTCGAAGCAGGTCGCACAGATCATCGCCGAGGACGTCGACAAGTTCTGGTTGACGCAGGCGAAGGTGCCGCTGCGAACTGTTTACGCCCACATCGTCCACCGTCTGCGCGAACACCCCTGCGGTTTGCCGGTTCCGAGCGAGTCGACGGTCAGGCGCTGGGTTCAGAAGAACGTCGACGGCTATACCAAAATGCGTCGCCGCGAGGGACAGAAGCGGGCCGACCAGAAATTTCGCGCGATCGCCTCCGGCCCTGTCACGATTCGTCCGCTGCAAAACGTCGAGTTCGACCACACGCAGCTTGATGTGCTGGTGGTCAAGGATCCGATCCTCGCCGGGGAGGGCAGGGGCGCCGGACTGGCGCGTCCGTGGCTTACCGCAGCGATCTGTCGAACGACCCGGATGATCTTCGGCTTCTATCTCGGCTTCGAGCGCCCGTCGTGGGTCTCGATCATGAACGCGATGCGGATGGGCGTCCTACCGAAGGAATCGCTGCTTCTGGGAACAGGCGTGGAGAACGCCTGGCCGGTTCACGGCGTCCCGGAGGTCGTGATCTGCGACAACGGAAAGGAGTTTCACTCGAATTCCCTGCAGGCAGCCGCCGCGCATCTCGGGTTCGAGATCCGATACGCTCCGGTCCGCAAGCCTCACCTCAAGGGCCGCATCGAACGTTTCCTCGGCGAGGTTGCCCGGGACTTTCTTGCCTTCGTTCCTGGAAAGACCTTCGAGAGCGTGGCTGCCAGGGGCGATGGCAGACCCGAAAGCAACCCGTATCCGTCGCTTGATGATTTACAGCGACAGTTCCTCGTCTGGCTGGTCGACGTCCGGCACGGCAGCCCGCACAGAGGTCTCGCCGGCATGGCGCCGCTCCAGAAATGGGAGGCAGTTTCCGGCTATGGCGTCCGCATGCCGCCAAAGGTCTCGGACCTGACGGCCTACCTGGGACAGGTCGTGGATAGCTCGATCCAACGCAAAGGCATCGAGTTCATGGGGTTGTTCTACCAGTCGAAGGAGCTTTCCCTCCTGAAGAAGACCAGCCGCGACAAGGGCCGGAAGTGGTCGGTCAAGATTGACCCTTACGACCTGTCGCACGTCTTCGTCCTCGACGAGGACGAGAGTCGTTGGCTGCTCGTCCCGAGCATGGATACTGAACTGACCGACGGTCTGACCGCTTCCGAATACCGCCGCATCGTGACCGAGGCGCGGGCGATGACGAAGTTTGGGCAGAAGGTTCTCGCCGACACCCTGTTGCGGGCGCGCAGGAAGCTTCTCGACGAGGGACTGAAGATGGGTGCCGCCAAGGGCGTCGTCACGGCCGCCGATCGCGAATGGCTCGAGGTGAACTCGGTCGCACCGGCCGTTTTCGTCGGAAACAGCCAGGCCCAGCGCGACAGTGAGAACCTCCGCCGACTGTCCGGTCAGGCAAAGCGGAAGGCATCGAGCGCCGGCAAGGGCCTGCGGAAGGCCGACGGAAATTCCAGCGCCTCCGCCCGTCCTGATCCTGAAGTTCCGCAGCAACCTGAGGACAAGGGCGACGGGGCATCGACCATTGGGAACGCAACGTCTGGAATCGCCGCAAGGGATCCAGGACGACGCAAGAGAAACAGCGGAGAGATATGATGACGGCAACGCTGGAGAAGCGCGACAACCCCGCTCGGCGGGCTGCGGTCGAGCGCGCCCATGTCGAGGATGCGACGGCCGCGTCAGTCCAGGAAAAGCTCGATGGCCTCGTCAAGGCGGGGGAAGGAATGCGGGATGGACGAGGTCTGCTGATTACCGGTCCCGCCGGCTCGGGTAAGTCGCATTTGATCAAGCGGTTCCGGACGCGACACGACCTGGCGCCGTACGAGATGGAGACCGGAGAAGGCACGGCTCGGCCCATCATCTTCGTCAACGCGCCGTCCCCTTGCACCCTGAAAGCGCTCGGCTATGAGATCCTGACGGAACTCACGGGCGTACCTCCTCGCACCAACATGCTTTCCCATGCGGTCTGGTCGCGCGTGAGACGCCAGATGGTCGCCAACAGGACGAAGTTCCTGGTGATCGACGAGATCCATCATGTCCTGCAGCGCAAGAACGATGCCGAGGCGGAGAGCCTCGCCGAGACTTTCAAAAATGTCATGCAAAACCCTGAATGGCCTATCAATCTCGTTCTGGGAGGCATGCCGCTGACCAACAAGTTCACGAGGGAACACCCTCAGTTCGGACGACGCATCGACATCGTGAGCATCGAGCCAGTACCGGACAACGATGATGGTTATCTCAAGATCGGTCGTTATCTCGACAACCTCGTGCCGCGCCTCGAATTCGCGGGCATCTTCTCGCTGAGCGAAGCCGACATGCCGCTTCGATTCCAGAGGGCGACCGGCGGCTATCTCGGCTCGGTTGCGAACGTCGTCAAGACGGCGGCGCACATCGCGCTCGATCAAGAAGGCGCGGTGATTGATCGGGAGGACCTCGCCGAAGCCGTGAAGGCCATCTTCAAGATGTCATCGCATGAGAATCCGTTTCTGGTCGAGAATCCCGACGATCTGAGACGAACTGCCCACGATTCTGCATCGCGAAGGACGAAACTCGCTGGGAGTGCGCATGCTTCGTAATCGGTCACCTGAACAGTGTATCCGCCCTCGACGGAACCGGGGGGAAGGTGGCGCATCCTATTGCACCCGCCTTGCCGATGCGAACGGATTTCCAGGCGCCCGATCGTTCTGCCGTGACATCGGCATCACCCTTGGTGGCCTCGCGTCGGGCAGGATGCTGTCGACGATCGCCGCGGTGGGACATTGCGACATCGATGCCCTGGTGCACGACAGTCCGTCGAAGCGGGCAGACGGAACACGGCTGGCCGGCGAGTTTCTCGGCCACGGACTTTATGTCCGCTCGCGTGGCCGTCGCTTTTGCCCGGAATGCTTCCGTGCCGACCTTGACCGGCCAGCGGTTCAGCTTTCGATGCCGCGGGAATGGAACCGGGTATGGTGGGACGTTGCCGGCGTGACGGCGTGCCACCAGCATCAGGCGCTGCTCCAGTGGCGTTGCATCTGCAACCGTGTTTTCGATCACCAGGTTGCAGGGATCGGGCGATGCGAGTGCGGCTTCGCGCTGGCTCAGCTTCCCCCTGTCAAGGTGAGATCGGCGGCGGCTGCATCCTACATCGTCGGCCGTCTCGGTTATTCGGCGAGGATCTCCGTCCCCGTGCTGGATGATCTGAGCCTCGGCGACGCGATTCGCGGTATTCGCATTTTCGGGGCGAGCCTCGTTGCAGCGGCCGCCGACGAGCATGTGGTCATGGAAGCCGGCTATCGGGTCCTTGCCGGTGCTGATGAAGAGATACGCACGGCCCTTGAGACTGTATCGTCCCGGCGCCCTGAGCGACCCGGGTCGCTCGGCGCCTATGGTGAGCTTCACGCTTTTGCACGCGACACGGCGGACGGGCGCGGCTCGGATCGCCTTCTCCGTGCGATGCGATCGCATGCGCGGGCTCACTGCGCCCGTGCGACGGATAGACAGTAGGCGCCTGACGCCCGCCACCGAAGGCCTCGGGCGACGACCCTTCGTCCGCAGGATCAATTTGCATCACCTTCCGCGGTGAAGCTGCTAAGAGCGCGTCGATCGATTGGTCGGCGCGTTTTTTTGTGCTGGGCGCCGGCGTATTGGGCGGTGCGCTCTTTGGTTGCAAAGTATCGAGTCAGGCTTCTGTGACGACGGAGTCACGTTTCGGCCCGATCGAGTCAGACTTCCCTGACGCCCGACAGCCGACGATTGTCGGAAAGTCCGTCGGGCGGCTGTAGTTTTTGACCAAACGATAAAAAATTTGACCTGCTGAAAAACTCGGATCATTCTCTTTCTCGATCAGGCTGACCGGGGAGGGCGCCTCTCGCGCGGTCGCCGATGATGACTGGCTGGAGGGAATGTCCGCGATGAACGAAGCCCGACCGATCCGGCCCGATATCGGCGCGAAGCGCCTCGATGCCGACACGCTGCAAGCGAATTTTTCCGACCTCCACCCACCGCTTGAGGGGCACGAGGCGGTGGTCGAGGCCGACCGCTGTTACTTTTGCTACGACGCGCCGTGCATGACAGCCTGCCCGACCTCGATCGACATTCCGCTGTTCATTCGCGAGATCCAGGCCGGCAACCCGACCGGCGCGGCCAAGACGATCCTGTCGTCGAACATTCTCGGCGGCATGTGTGCCCGCGTCTGTCCGACGGAAACCCTGTGTGAAGAAGTCTGCGTGCGTGAGATGGCCGAAGGCAAGCCGGTCAAGATCGGGCTCCTGCAGCGCTTCGCCACCGACGTCCTGATGGACAAGGGCGAGCATCCCTTCACCCGCGCCGTGTCCACCGGCAAGAGGATCGCCGTCGTCGGGGCTGGACCGGCGGGCCTTTCCTGCGCCCATCGCCTCGCCATGCACGGCCATGACGTGACGCTGTACGATGCACGGGAAAAGCCGGGCGGTCTGAACGAATACGGCATCGCCGCCTACAAGACGACGGAGGGCTTTGCACAGCGCGAGGTGGATTTCGTCCTCGATATCGGCGGCATCACGCTGGAAACCGGCAAGGCGCTGGGCCGCGACATCCATCTCGCCGATCTGCGCCGGGACTTCGACGCGGTCTTTCTCGGGCTCGGCCTTGCCGGCGTCAACGCGCTCGGCACCGAGGGCGAGAGCCAAGCGGGTTCGGCCGACGCCGTCGCCTGGATCGCCGAACTCCGCCAGACCACCGATCTCGCCTCGCTGCCGGTCGGGCGCCGCGTCGTTGTCATCGGTGGCGGCATGACGGCGATCGACGCGGCCGTGCAAGCCAAGGGCCTCGGCGCGCAGGAGGTGACCATCGCCTATCGTCGCGGCCAAGCAGCCATGAACGCTTCCCGCTACGAGCAGGAGATCGCGCAGACCCGTGGCATTGCGATCCGCTGCAATTTGCAGCCGAAGCGGATTCTCGCCCAGGGCGGCCATGTCACCGGGATCGAGCTGGAGGGGACCCGCACCGAGGACGGCCGGCTGGTGGGGACGGGGGAGACGGTGACGCTCGAAGCCGACCAAATATTCAAGGCGATCGGCCAGAGCTTCCTGCCGGACGGCACCGACGGCGAAGGTATCCAACTCGATCGGGGCCGCATCAAGGTCGGTGCCGACCGGCGCACGTCGCTGCCCGGCGTATGGGCCGGCGGCGACTGCATTTCGGAGGGCGACGACCTGACGGTCGTTGCGGTCGAGGATGGCAAGGTGGCGGCGGAATCGATCCACCGGACGCTCGTCGGCGCGAAGGCATAGGGAACAAGAGCATGGCTGATCTTCGCACCTCCTTTCTCGGCATTTCTTCCCCCAATCCGTTCTGGCTCGCCTCGGCGCCGCCGACGGACAAGGAATACAACGTGCAGCGCGCCTTCGAGCAGGGCTGGGGCGGCGTCGTGTGGAAGACGCTTGGCGAGGATCCGCCGATCGTCAACGTCAACGGTCCGCGCTATGGCGCCATCTGGGGGCCGGACCGCCGGCTGCTCGGTCTCAACAATATCGAGTTGATCACCGATCGGGCGCTCGACATCAATCTGGAGGAGATCGCCCGGGTCAAACGCAACTGGCCGGACCGGGCGATGATCGTCTCGCTGATGGTGCCCTGCGAAGAGGCGCCGTGGCGGAAGATCCTGAAACTGGTCGAGGAGACCGGCGCCGACGGGGTGGAGCTGAATTTCGGCTGTCCGCACGGGATGAGTGAGCGCGGCATGGGCGCGGCCGTCGGTCAGGTGCCCGAATATATCGAGATGGTGGCGCGTTGGTGCAAACAGCACTCGACGCTGCCGGTCATCGTCAAGCTGACGCCGAACATCACCGACGTCCGCTTTCCGGCCAGGGCCGCGAAGAAGGGTGGCGCCGACGCGGTTTCGTTGATCAACACGATCTCCTCGATCACCTCGATCGACCTGGATAATTTCGCTCCGACGCCGACGATCGACGGCAAGGGCTCGCATGGCGGCTATTGCGGCCCGGCGGTCAAGCCGATCGCGCTCAACATGGTGGCCGAAATCGCCCGCGACACCGAGACGCGCGGCCTGCCGATTTCCGGCATCGGCGGCATCACCAATTGGCGCGACGCGGCCGAATTCATCGCGCTCGGTTGCGGCACGGTGCAAGTCTGCACGGCGGCGATGACCTATGGTTTCAAGGTGGTCAAGGAAATGGCGTCGGGCCTGTCCGACTGGATGGACGAGAATGGCTACGCCACGATCGAGGATTTCCGTGGCCGGGCCGTTCCCAACGTCACCGACTGGCAATATCTCAATCTCAACTACATCACCAAAGCGCGGATCGACCAGGATTTGTGCATCCAGTGCGGTCGCTGCCACATCGCCTGCGAGGATACGTCGCATCAGGCGATCACGGCGATGGTGGACGGCAAGCGACATTTCGAGGTGATCGACGCCGAATGCGTCGGCTGCAATCTGTGCGTCAATGTCTGCCCGGTCGAGAACTGCATCACCATGGAGCAGATCGCCGGTACCGACCCGCGCACGAAGAAGCCGATCCCGGACGAATACGGCAACTGGACGAACCACCCGAACAATCCGATGGCGAAAGAAACGATGCAGTTCGCACCGAAACTGGTCAATCTTCCCGACGCCGCGGAGTAGGCCGGGCTCCCCCGACCGCGACGAGACTTGCGGCACCAGGCCGCAGGATCGACCGCTGCCCGCCTCGCGGGAAATGAGCAAAAACGGAACCGGTCTTCCGTTTGCATTGCGCGCTAACTGGCTGGAATAAATAGGTTTATGACATCGGATAGCATCGATCGGCTTTCATCGAGATACAAGTCGGCCAGAAAAATTCGAAAATTGCAATATGTCGCGGCAAATGCTGGCGCCAACGCTACCCGCAGGTGAAGATAATGAAAAAACAGCGGGATATGCTGACTACGCCGACTGTGGCGTAACCCCCCGGTAACTTGAGCGCTCCATAGTCGCCGCTGTTCGGAAGCTTCCTCTCGGAAGACCGTTCGGGTTTGTTGGAGCGGGCGGAATTATCGCGGTGATGTCGATCAATCTACGACTCCTAGTCGGCAGCTTTATCTTCGCATCCCTGACTCTTGTGTTCGCGGCTTTTTCCTACGATTCGCAATTGGTTTCGTTGGAGCTTGCCCGCAAACTCTATGACGGGGGCTCTGCCCCGCTGAGCCGGCTGGAGATAGCCAAGGAAAAAACCGCGGTGATCCAATCGCGGTTTTCGCCTGCGGCCGACGACAGTAGCGAAAATGACGAGGCCAGACTTCAGGGCAAAAGCGCTGGCGAAATCATGCTTGCCGCTTCATCGATCATGTCGGAGATTCGCCAGGTTCTATCCGCCGACGTGTCCCCGGATTTGCGCAGGGCCGTAGGCGCCTTGCGTTATCCGCTCAGCCGGATCGAGGCCTCCGAAGGAAACCTCTCGCGCGGCGCCGTGCGGCGGGAATTCGCTGCCTTGTGGCTGGGATTGGAGGGCGCTGTGACGGTCGCGCGAGCCGACTTGGCGGAATTGCGAGGGCAAACCTCCGACGCAATCGAAAGCGCTAGAATGCGCAACGGCGTCGCTCTGGTTGCGGTTTTCGGCGCCTTGTTCGGCTTTGCGATGTTCCTCTCCCGCTCCATCGGGAGGGCCTTGCGCGAGATGGCGCTGCGCGCTCGGGAACTCGCGAGCGGTGCGTCGGCCAAGCCTGGTGTTCCGAAAGGTCCCCGGGAGGTGCGCGACGTGCTCTTCGCGCTCGAGGAGATGGGTGCGCGCTGTCGCAAGATCGAGGCCACGATGCTGAGCGAGGCCGACATGATGGCCGTGCGTCTCAATCGGCAGGAAAGCCAGTTGGGTGCGGCGTTGAACAATATGACCCAGGCACTTTGCATGCTCGATGGGCAAAAGCGGTTGGTCCTCTCCAACGAGGTGTTCTCTCGTTATTTTGGCGAGGTGGCACCGGGAACGCCCGCTCGGGCCTTTCTCACCGACCCGAGTTTGACACTGCCGTTGCGCGAAAACGAGATGGCAACGGACCTTCTCGAGGTTGGCGGAGCCGTCATGGAGGTGAAGCGCCGCGGCATGATTGCCAAGGGGCTTTTGATCACCTTCGAGGATATCACCGAAAAACAGCGAATCTCCCGGCGCCTGGAACATGTCGCCGGGCACGACGGGTTGACCGATCTGCCCAACCGCAAGAACTTTGCCGACGTGCTAGACGGGCTGTTGGCGAAAGGCCGGCATGGGCTCTTGGTCGCAGTGGTGGACATCCGAGGCTTCAAGTCGATCAACGATACCCACGGCCATCCGGTTGGCGATGCGATTTTAAAGGAATGCGGCGACAGGCTCGTGCGAATCGCAGGGCCAAAGGCTACCGTCTCCCGGCTCGGCGGCAACGAGTTCGCGGTCGTATTGCCGGGGGTGCGGGGAACAGGCGACGCGGATGCGTTCGCTGGGGCTCTGGTCGCGAGTTTCGACTCGCCGTTCGACGTGGAAAGTCGCCGGATCGAGGCGAGAGGCAGCGTCGGCACTGTCCATATTGCGGCCGGTCAGCAAATGGCGAGCCTCGGCGCGGACATCGTCCTGCAGAATTGCGACCTAGCCCTTTACCAGGCAAAGCAGGAGGCGGGGAGCGTTTGCCGCCGATTCAAACCCGCCATGCGCGAGAAGCTGCAGCGCCGTCGCGAGATGGAACTCGATCTTCAGAAGGCTCTGGACGAAGGCCAGTTCGAACTGTTTTACCAACCGTTCATCGACACCGAACGGCGGCGCGTCAGCGGTTTCGAGGCCCTGCTGCGTTGGCAGCACCCCGAACGCGGGATGATTTCACCCGCCGTCTTCATCCCGCTCGCGGAGGAGACCGGCCTGATCGAGCGGCTCGGCAAATGGGCGCTCGATGCCGCTTGCCATGAAGCCTCCAAATGGCCCGAGGATCTTACCATCTCGGTCAATCTGTCGGCGGTGCAGTTCAAGAGCCCCACGCTCGTCGAGGACGTTCGCGGCGCGTTGGCAGCATCGGGCCTTGCACCGCGACGGCTGCAGATCGAGGTGACCGAATCGCTGTTTCTGGACGAAGGCGACCGGGTGTTGTCGATCCTCAAGGAGTTCCGCAGGCTGGGTCTGACGATTTCGATGGATGACTTCGGGACCGGCTATTCCTCGCTGGGTTATCTGAGCCGTTTTCCCTTCGACAAGATCAAAATCGATCAATCCTTCGTCCGTGATATGGGCCGCGCCGAAAACATCGCCATCGTACGCTCGATCATCGGCCTGTCGCGAGCGCTCAACATGAGTGTCATCGCCGAGGGCATCGAAACGCCGGAGCAGATGCAGATCCTATACAGCGAAGGCTGCCGGGAAATGCAGGGCTACCTCTTCTCCAAGCCAAGGCCGTCTTCGGACTTGGCCAAGATGCTGATGGAGGTCGCCAATCAATGGAGAAGTGATTTTCCTTCGCTCGCCGCCGACAAGTCCATGGCTGCGGCCTGAAGCCGCCGCCGCACCGCGGCAGAATACGTCGGTCTTTGAATCGTCAAAGGTCCTTGGTGTCGAACATGAGCAATTCGACGCCGCCGTCGGCGAAATTGCCGAGATCGGCCGCCGTCGCCTGTCCCTGGGAGGAAGCGAGCCCCGCTTCGATATCGGCCATCGAATCGAAGGTCAGCGTCGCCACGAGATGGTAGCCGCTATCGCCGCCGGGGGCGGCGACCTTGCCGTCGCTGACATCGTAGTGCCTCAGCCCCGGAATCGTTTTAGCGAGCGGCGCGTGGGTTGACGCGTAATGGGCATCGAATGCCGCCGGGTCTTTCGGATGCTTGTAAAGCGCGATCAGCTTGGCCACGAGTCGGGTCTCCCTGGGTGCCGATGCCCACCGGCGCCAGCGATCATGGGCCGAAGACGCTTGTTAGGCAACCGGCCTCACGGCCTCGGCTTCAGGCCGTTGAGCACCAGGCTCAAAACCGCCTGCGCGGCCTGCTCGCGGAATCCGGGTCGGTCGACCTGGTCGCCCATCACGGCCCGGATCTGAACATCGAAGTCAGCGTAGTGCTGCGTTGTCGCCCAGATCATGAAGATAAGATGGTGCGGGTCGACGGGCGCCAGTTGCCCGCGGCCCACCCATTCGCGAATGATGCCCACCTTCTCGTCGACCAGTTCTTTCAGCGTGGTCTCCAGGAAGCCACCCATTATCGGCGCGCCGGCCAGGATCTCGTTGGCGAAGAGGCGTGAAGCAGCTGGCCGCTCGGCCACCATCCGCAGCTTTTCGGTGATGTAACGACGCAGTTCCTCGACCGGATCGCCGGCGGGATCGATCGCGGCCAGCGGCACCAGCCAGTCGCGGAGCGTCCGTTCGAGTACGGCGCGGTAGATATCCTGCTTGCGGCGAAAATAATAAAGCAGGTTGGGCTTGGACATCGCGGCGCGGGAGGCGATCTGGTCGACCGTCGAGCCGCGGAATCCGTGCACCGAGAAGACCTCCAGGGCCGCTTCCAGAATGATCTCGCGGTTGATCGCCTGAATGCGGGTGGGCTGCCGATCGTCATCTCGGACGCCAGCGCCGGAATCCGGTGGAGGGACCGTCGCGTCCAAGACCTGTTGTCCTCCCATCTTTCTGATCGCCGTCCCGTGCCGCTTAGCGGTTTCGCGGCGAAGTCGCTTGACCCGTTCCGGGCGACCTTCTAGCCTTCATTTTGACCATTTAGTCAAGATTTCTGGCGCCTTTCCATACATGGATCGTCGCTTCCGGAGGGGCAAGCCGATGAACGAACACGCGACGATCGTCCCCAACAATCTCGAGGCCTTCTGGATGCCGTTTACGGCGAACCGGCAGTTCAAGCAGACGCCGCGCATGTTCGTCGCCGCCAAGGACATGCATTACACGACGTCCGACGGCCGCCAGGTGCTGGATGGCACGGCGGGGCTGTGGTGCGTCAATGCCGGCCACTGCCGACCGAAGATCACCGAGGCGATCCAGCGCCAGGCCGCCGAACTCGACTATGCGCCGGCCTTTCAGATGGGCCATCCCAAGGCCTTCGAATTGGCCTCGAGGCTCTCCGCTATCGCGCCCACCGGTCTCGACCATGTGTTCTTCACCAATTCGGGCTCCGAGTCGGTCGAGACGGCGTTGAAGATCGCGCTCGCCTATCACCGCGCCAAGGGCGACGGCGCACGGTTTCGCCTGATCGGGCGTGAGCGCGGCTATCACGGTGTCAATTTCGGCGGCATCTCCGTCGGCGGCATCGTCGGCAACCGCAAGATGTTCGGCACGCTGCTCACCGGCGTCGACCATATGCGCCATACCCACGACCCGGAGCGCAACGGCTATTCCCGCGGTGAAGCCGAGCATGGCGCCGAACTCGCCGAGGATCTGGTCCGGATCGCGGCGCTGCACGATCCCTCGACCATCGCCGCCGTCATCGTCGAGCCGGTGGCCGGCTCGACTGGCGTGTTGCCGCCGCCGAAAGGCTATCTCAAGCGCTTGCGCGAGATTTGCGACCAGCACGGCATCCTTTTGATCTTCGACGAGGTCATCACCGGCTATGGCCGCATGGGCGCGGCCTTTGCCGCCGATTATTTCGGCGTGACGCCGGACATCATGGTGACCGCCAAGGGCCTGACCAATGGCGTCATCCCGATGGGCGCGGTTTATGTGAAGGACGCGATCCACGACGCCTTCATGAGCGGCGCCGAGCATCTGATCGAGTTCGCTCACGGCTACACCTATTCGGGCAATCCGATCGCCGCCGCGGCGGGTCTGGCCACGATCGAGACCTACAAGGAAGACGGGCTGTTCGAGCGGGCGAAGGCGCTGGAGCCGGTCTGGGCCGATGCGATCCATTCGCTGAAGGGCGAGCGGCATGTCATCGACATCCGCACCATCGGGCTGATCGCGGCGATCGAGCTCGATCCGATCGCCGGCGAGCCGACCAAGCGGGCCTTCGCGGCCTTCCTCAAGGCCTATGAGGCGGGCCTTTTGATCCGCACCACCGGCGATATCATCGCGCTGTCGCCGCCGCTGATGATTTCCGAGGATCAGATCGGTGAGATCGTCGAGACGCTGCGCACGATCCTAAAGAGCCTCGACTGACGACCGCCGCCCATCGCTGACGACCAGATATGAGGGATTCCATGAGCCTTGCTTCCAACCTCCAGATCAACGGCGATCGGCTCTGGGATTCGATCATGGAGATGGCCAGGATCGGCCCCGGCATCGCTGGCGGCAACAACCGCCAGACGTTGACCGACGCCGACGGCGAGGGCCGGCAACTGTTCCAGTCCTGGTGCGAGGCGGCCGGACTGACGATGGGCGTCGATTCCATGGGCACAATGTTCGCGCGACGCGAGGGCACCGACCCGGATGCGCTGCCGGTCTATGTCGGCAGCCATCTCGATACCCAGCCGACCGGCGGCAAATATGATGGCGTCCTCGGCGTCCTCGGCGCGCTGGAACTGGTCCGCACGCTGAACGATCTCAACATCAAGACCAGGCACCCGATCGTCGTCACCAACTGGACCAACGAGGAGGGCACCCGCTTCGCCCCGGCGATGCTGGCGTCGGGCGTCTTCGCCGGCGTTCACGACGAGGCCTGGGCGAAGGACCGCGAGGATTCCGCCGGCAAGCGCTTCGGCGACGAGTTGAAGCGGATCGGCTGGGAAGGCGACGAGCCGGTCGGCGCGCGCAAGATGAAGGCGTTCTTCGAGCTGCATATCGAGCAGGGGCCGATCCTCGAAGACGAGGGGATCGACATCGGCGTCGTCACCCACGGGCAGGGACTCTACTGGCTGCAGGTGACGCTGACCGGCCGCGAGAGCCACACCGGCTCGACGCCGATGCCCAAGCGCCGCAACGCCGGGCTCGGCATGGCGCGGATCACCGAGTTGGTCCACGAGGTGGCGATGGACTACCAGCCGAACGCGGTCGGCGCGATCGGCCATGCCGAAATCTATCCGAACTCGCGCAACATCATTCCCGGCCGCGCCGTCTTCACCATCGATATCCGCTCGCCCTCCAAGGAAACGCTCGACACGATGCGCGAGCGCATCGAGGACGGCATCGACACCATCGCCGAGGCACTCGATATCGGCACCGCGGTCGACGAGGTCGGGCATTTCGACCCCGTGACCTTCGACGCGGATTGCGTCAAGGCCGTGCGCGATGCCGCTGAACGCCTCGGCTATTCGCACAGGAACATCGTGTCCGGCGCCGGCCATGACGCCTGCTGGATCAACCGCGTCGCCCCGACGGCGATGGTGATGTGCCCCTGCGTCGATGGCCTGTCGCACAACGAGGCGGAAGAGATTTCGAAGGAATGGGCGACGGCAGGGGCGAACGTGCTGTTCCACGCCGTGGTGGAGACAGCCGGGATCGTGGCGTAGGATCGGGGCAGGTTTGGAAGCCGGGAGCTACCCTTAGATGGAGAGTCAAGAGGAACTGAGCGAGGCGGAACGTGGGAAGCTTCTGGCCTTGGGATATCTACCTAAAGAAATCTGGGTGCCCGAGAGCGATTATGTCGAAGCGAAGAATAAGGCGATCGTTCTTGCACGACAAATCATCGAACATGGACACGGCAAGCGCGATCTCGCGATCACTGGGATCAATGTCGAGCAGCATAAATTAAGCAATGCGCTACAGAGCGATCAGCTTTTGGCTGGCGCGGCAAACGCTAAGCGGCGACCAGCCGTTTCTGTGGTGAGAGCAATAATCGGGGCTGTGTTTTCGATACAAGCAAATAACACTGCATGGATAAATGTTACCGACCGCTTTGAGGCGTATGCCAAGGCAAAGAAAGGCAGTGTTGCAGATTTTACATTAAATGATTTTGCCAGATTTTTTGGTGAAATGAAAAATGAGATGGTATTTAATAAACAACAGATTGGCGGGCGACTTAAGTCCGACATATGCCTTGATATCTCGCAGGCATTGGGAAATGCGGACCTCGCTGTGATTGGGCGAATGTCTCTGTCCGAAATAGAAAAAATGGCCTGCAAGCTTGAGAAAATTCATGGAGTCGGGCCGGCTCTCATTCAGTTTTTCCTGTTATTGTGCGGGCGAGATGACTTCATCAAAGGGGATACGATGCTCATTTCATATGTATCCCGGGCGCTCGGTAGGCAGGTTAAAGCGGCCGACACCGTGCGACTGCTCACGAAAGTCGCGGAAGATCACTCGGTTTCACCCGGAAATCTGGATTTGGTGGTTTGGCGCTACGAACGGGAGCATCGAAAGCAAAGCAGGAAGAATAAAAAATGACCATCGTCATCAAGAACGGAACCGTTGTCACCGCCGACCGCACATGGAAGGCCGACGTCCTGATCGACGGCGAGATCATCGTCGATGTCGGGCCTAACCTTTCCGGCGACGAGGTGATCGACGCCTCCGGCACCTATGTCATGCCGGGCGGCATCGATCCGCACACCCACATGGAAATGCCCTTCATGGGCACGTTCTCGGCCGATGACTTCGATTCAGGCACGGCGGCGGCGCTGGCCGGCGGCACCACGATGACGGTGGATTTCTGCCTGCCGGGACCGGGGCAGGGGCTCATCGACGCACTGCAGGCCTGGTATCAGAAGGCCGGCAAGGCGCGCACCGACTATTCCTTCCACATGGCGATCACCTGGTGGGGTGAACAGGTCTTTGACGAGATGCCCAAGGTGGTCAGCCAAGGCATCAACACCTTCAAGCACTTCATGGCCTACAAGGGCGCGCTGATGGTGAATGACGACGAGATGTTCGCCTCGTTCTCGCGCTGCGCCGAGATCGGCGCGATGCCGCTGGTCCACGCCGAGAACGGCGATGTCGTCGCCTTCCTGCAGCAAAAACTCATGGCCGAAGGCAATAACGGGCCGGAGGGCCACGCCTATTCGCGCCCGCCCGAGGTCGAGGGCGAGGCGGTCAACCGGGCGATCATGATCGCCGACCAGGCCGGCGTGCCGCTCTATGTCGTCCACACCTCCTGCGAGCAGGCCCACGAGGCGATCCGCCGTGCGCGGCAAAAGGGGATGCGGGTTTTTGGCGAGCCCCTGATCCAACACCTCACCCTCGACGAGAGCGAGTATTTCAACCCGGACTGGGACCATGCCGCGCGCCGGGTGATGTCGCCGCCGTTCCGCAACAAGCTCCACCAGGATTCGCTCTGGGCGGGGCTGGCGGCCGGCTCGCTCCAGGTCGTCGCTACCGACCATTGCGCCTTTTCGAGCGAGCAGAAGCGCATGGGCGTCGGCGATTTCACCAAGATCCCGAACGGCACCGGGGGCCTTGAGGACCGGCTGCCGGTGCTGTGGACCAAGGGCGTGCGGACCGGCCGCCTGACCATGAACGAGTTCGTCGCCGTCACCTCGACCAACATCGCCAAGATTCTCAACATCTATCCGAAGAAAGGCGCGATCCTGCCCGGCGCCGATGCCGATATCATCGTCTGGGATCCGGCCGCGACCAAGACGATCTCGGCGAAAACCCAGAAATCGGCAATCGAATACAACGTCTTCGAGGGCATCGAAGTGACCGGCCTGCCGGTCATGAGCTTTTCGCGCGGCCGCCTCGCCTACAAGGAGGGCGATGTGCGCGCCGACACCGGCGACGGCCGCTTTGTCGAGCGTCCCGCCAACGCGCCGGTCAACACCGCGCTGTCGACCTGGAAGGAACTCACCGCCCCGCGCAAGGTGGAGCGGTCGGGCATCCCGGCGGGGGTATAGATAAATGGCAAAAATACCTGCCAACTGGCAAAAGTTCAGGGCGCCGGTAACAGCAGCAGACGGCTGGAAAAATATGAAAATCTGGCTTGCAGATTTTGAATCAAATCTGCCAAGCAAATCAGTGTATGTTATCCGTACAAATCGCCCGTTCTCAATAAATTATAGAAATAAAGCGTCACCAGTTCTATACATTGGCGAAGGAAATTTCCAGAAGCGTTTCCGGTCTCATATGAAGCGTTGGATATCTGATTTGTCGACGCATTTTCCCAATTTGGAGATAGATGTGAGATTCCAGCCGATTAAAGTGAGAAATAATCCAGCCGCTTATAAGGAGGTGGAGGCTGATTTGATATGGAGTTTTGCAGAACGGTACGGATCAACTCCTATGTTTAATTCTCAATTTGAGTATCATGAGAAGGTCCACATATATGAAAATGGTTTCTTCAATGTTTTGCATCCGGGTTCTGGCAAGGGGTACCATTGGGGTCTAACTCCATTAGCTTCTAACATGAATTATCCGCGGTTCCTCAAAGGACAATTTTGAGTGACCAGTAGTTACAATGGAATAGAAGACGAGATTGAGACAAATAAAGTCATCTCCGCCCGCAATCTCGACCTCGTCTTCGAGACGGCTGACACGCCCGTCCATGCCCTGTCGTCAATCGACCTCGATATTTTCAAGGGCGAGTTCGTCTCCTTCATCGGCCCGTCCGGCTGCGGCAAGACCACGCTGCTGCGCGTCATCGCCGATCTGGAAAAGCCGACCGGGGGCACGATTTCGGTCAACGGCATGACGCCCGATCAGGCGCGGCAGGCGCGGGCCTATGGCTATGTCTTCCAGGCGGCGGCGCTCTATCCCTGGCGCACCATCGAAAAGAACATCGCGCTGCCGCTGGAGATCATGGGCTTCGACAAGGCCGAGCGGAAGCGGCGGATCGAGAGCAATCTCGAGCTTGTCGGGCTCTCCGGCTTCGGCGGAAAATTTCCCTGGCAATTGTCGGGCGGTATGCAGCAGCGCGCCTCGATCGCGCGCGCCTTGTCCTTCGACCCGGATCTCTTGTTGATGGACGAGCCCTTCGGCGCGCTCGACGAGATCGTCCGCGATCATCTCAACGAGGAGCTGTTGAAGCTCTGGGCGAAGACCAAAAAGACGGTCGTCTTCGTCACCCATTCGATCCCCGAGGCGGTGTTTCTGTCGACCCGCATTGTGGTGATGAGCCCGCGCCCCGGCCGCATCCACGAGGTAATCGACTGCGATCTCGGCCCGGACCGGCCGCTGGAAATCCGCGACACGCCGGAGTTTCTGGAAATCGCCCACCGGGTGCGCGAGGGCCTCAGGGCAGGGCATGGCTATGATTAAGGGGAGAGTGCCGCGCCCCTCACCCGTCCGCTCGGCTGCCGCCGCGCGTCCACCCTCTCCCGCGGGCGGGAGAGGACTGGCGCCCTGTCCGGTCCCAGCCGATGCGAAGGGGACGCGGGAAGCGCCGACGCGTTCTTCTTCCCAAGGGGGAGAAGGTGGCCCGGAGGGCCGGATGAGGGGGTCGGCCGAAGGCCCGCAATCGTGTTGGAAGAGGCCATGACCACCGCGCCGCCCATCGCCGAGCCGGGCGCCGGCATCGGCTATGCCGGCCCGCTGCGGGGGCTGGGCCGGCGCATGGTCGAGGGCCGCACCGTGCCGATTCTCACCGTTGTCGCGGCGATCCTGGCGATCTGGTATCTCGCCGCGATCGGGATGAACTGGCAGACCGAGACCGACAAGCTGGTTCGTGCCGGCGAGGCCTACGGTATCGCCGACACGATCGCGGCGACGTGGAGCGCCGAGCGACCGATCCTGCCGGCGCCGCACCAGATCATCGCGGAAATCTGGAAGTCGACGGTGCTCGTCAAGCCGACATCGCCGCGCTCGCTGCTGTTTCATGCCTGGGTGACGCTGTCCTCGACCCTCCTCGGCTTCGTCATCGGCACCGCGCTCGGCGTGGCTCTGGCCGTCGGCATCCTCCATTCGCGCACGCTCGACAAGAGCCTGATGCCGTGGATCATCACCTCGCAGACGATCCCGATCCTCGCCATCGCGCCGATGATCATCGTGGTGCTCAACGCGGTCGGCGTGCAGGGCCTTTTGCCGAAGGCGATCATCTCCACGTATCTGTCGTTCTTTCCGGTCGCGGTCGGCATGGTGAAGGGGCTGCGCTCGCCCGACGCCATGCTGCTCGACCTGATGCACACCTATTCGGCGAGCCGGCCGCAGATCCTCTCAAAGCTCCGCTGGCCGGCGTCGATGCCGTTCCTGTTCACCTCGATGAAGGTCGCAGTCGCCGCCGCCTTGGTCGGCGCCATCGTCGGCGAATTGCCGACCGGGGCGGTCGCTGGCCTCGGCGCGCGGCTGCTCGCCGGCTCCTATTACGGCCAGACCATCCAGATCTGGTCGGCGCTGGTCGCCGCCGCGGTGATGGCTGGCGTCCTTGTCTGGCTGGTCGGGCTCGGCGAGCGGGTGGCGCTCAAGCGCATGGGGGGGCGGTCGTGAGCGGGGCACGGCTTCTCGGCGGTTACCAGTGGACTTCGACCGTCCTGATGGCGGCGCTTGCCGGCGCCTCGGCACTTGGCGCGCTGGCGCTGCTGGAATCGGGTCAGCGCGGGCTGGCGCTGGCCGTCGTCATCGCCGCGTTCTGGCTGTTCTCCTGGCGCTTGACCGTCAACCTCGCCGCGCTGGAGCCGGTGGGCCGCGCCGGACGGACGGTTCTCGGCATCCTCATTCCGTTGGTATTTGGCGTGACGCTGCTGTTTCTGTGGGAGTTCATCGTGCGCGGGTTGGCCGTGCCGAGCGTGCTTTTGCCGGCGCCGTCGGACATCGGCGTCAGGATCGCCAATTCCTTGTCGATCCTGTGGGCCGATTTCGTCCAGACCTATCTGAAAGCCGTGGTCGCCGGCTATCTCATGGGCTGTGCGTCTGGCTTTCTCGTCGCGGTGTTGATCGACCGCTCCCCGTTCCTCAAGCGCGGGCTGCTGCCGATCGGCAATCTGGTCTCTGCGCTGCCGATCGTCGGCGTCGCGCCGATCATGGTGATGTGGTTCGGCTTCGACTGGCCGTCCAAGGCCGCCGTGGTCGTCATCATGACCTTCTTCCCGATGCTGGTGAACACCGTCGCCGGCCTTAATGCCGCAGGCGCCATGGAGCGCGACCTGATGCGCACCTACGGGGCGAGTTCGTTTCAGAGCCTCGTCAAGCTGCGCCTGCCGGCGGCGTTGCCTTTCATCTTCAATGCCCTGAAGATCAACTCGACGCTGGCGCTGATCGGCGCGATCGTGGCGGAATTCTTCGGCACGCCGATCGTCGGCATGGGCTTTCGCATTTCGGCCGAGATCGGCCGCATGAACACCGACATGGTCTGGGCCGAGATCGCGGTCGCCGCGCTCGCTGGCTCGCTGACCTACGGCCTGCTCTCCGTCGCCGAGCGGGCCGCGACCTTCTGGCATCCGTCCTACCGCAAGGGGTAGGCGGCAACATAAGCAACAAAGGGAGAAAGCAGATGAGGAAGCTTCTGGCAGGCGCGGTGGTCGCGCTCGCGGGTCTCGGTTTCACCGGACCGACGATGGCGCAGGACGCGCTGACGCTACAGCTCAAATGGGTGACGCAGGGTCAGTTCGCCGGCTATTACGTCGCCAAGGAAAAGGGCTTCTACGAAGAGGCCGGTCTCGACGTGACGATCAAGCCCGGCGGCCCGGATATCGCGCCCGAGCAGGTGATCGCCGGCGGCGGCGCCGACGTCATCGTCGACTGGATGCCGGCGGCGCTGGCGGCCCGCGAGAAGGGGCTGCCGCTCGTCAATATCGCCCAGCCGTTCAAGAAGTCGGGCATGGAGCTGACCTGCCGCAAGGAGACCGGCATCGAAAAGCCGGAGGATTTCAAGGGCAAGACCCTCGGCGTCTGGTTCTCCGGCAACGAATATCCGTTCCTGTCCTGGATGTCGAAGCTCGGCCTGTCCACCGAGGGCGGCGCGGACGGCGTCACCGTCATCAAGCAGGGCTTCAACGTCGACCCGCTGATCCAGAAGCAGGCCGACTGCATCTCAACGATGACATACAACGAATATTGGCAGGTGATCGACGCCGGCATCCCTGAAGGCGAGCTGACGGTGTTCAAATACGAGGACCAGGGCGTCGCGACACTGGAGGATGGACTCTACGTGCTCGAGGAATCGCTGAACGATCCGGCGATGGTCGACAAGCTCGCGCGTTTCGTCAAAGCCTCGATGAAGGGCTGGGAATACGCCGCCGAGAACACTGACGAAGCGGCCGGGATCGTGCTCGACAACGACATGACCGGCGCCCAGACCGAAGAGCACCAGAAGCGCATGGTCGGCGAGATCAACAAGCTGGTCGACGGCTCGGACGGCACACTCGAGACAGCCTCCGCCGACACGACGGTCGAGGTGCTGATGGGCGGCGGCTCGGACCCGGTCATCACCAAGCAGCCGGAAGGCGCCTGGTCGAGCGTCGTGACCGACAAGATGAAGGACTTGCAGTAAGGGCGCAGCAGCTCCCTTTATTTAACGAAGGCCGGGGCGTTGCTCCGGCCTTTTTTCATGGCGTGCGGGCAATGCGCTTTGAAAGCTCAAGGGCACGGTCAGCGCCGCACGACCTCTCGGTCGGGGTTGACGAGTGCCGACCTTACGGCTGCTATGTCCACCGCAGGAATAGGTTGGGGTCCCAGGGCCCGATCTGGGAGGATCGCATGCTGAAAACATTGACCAGGCTGTCACTCGCGGGTGCCGCGCTTGCCGCCATGATAAGCGGCGCGCTGGCGCAAGAGGTGACCCTCAGGGTGCACCAGTTCCTGCCGGCACAGGCGACCATTCCGGACAAGGTGCTGAAGCCGTGGGGCGAAAAGGTCGAGGCGGAATCCGACGGGCGAATCAAGGTCGAGTTCTATCCCTCGATGCAGCTCGGCGGCTCGCCGCCCGAACTCTTCGATCAAGCGCGGGACGGCGTCGCCGACGTCATCTGGACGGTGCTGGGCTATACGCCGGGCCGCTTTCCGAAGTCCGAGACCTTCGAACTGCCCTTCATCATGACCGATGCGGTCTCGACCTCGAAGGCGTTCCAAGCGTTCGTGGAAAAGAACGCGATGGACGAATTCGAGGACGTCCACCTTCTCGCCGTTCATACCCATGGGCCGGGGCTGTTTCACACCAAGGATCCGATCAACAAGCTGGAGGACCTGAACAGCATGAAGATTCGCGGAGGCTCGCGGATCATCAACCAGCTTCTGGAAAAACTCGGCGCGACGCCGGTCGGCATGCCGGTGCCGACGGTTCCTGAATCGCTCTCCAAGGGCGTGATCGACGGCGCGACGATTCCGTGGGAGGTGACGCTGCCGTTGCGGATCGCCGAACTGGTGAAAAACCACACCGGATTCTCCGGCGACAACGGCATGTACACCCAGACCTTCGCCATCGTCATGAACAAGGACAGCTACGAAGGCCTGCCCGACGACCTGAAGGCCATCATCGACGACAATTCCGGGATGCCCCTGGCGGAGATGGCCGGCAAGGCGATGCAGGCCAGCGATAAGGTCGGCGAGGCAAAGGCGCGCGATGCCGGCAATACCGTCGTTACCCTCGACGAGGCCGAGACCGCGCGCTTCAAGGACGCCTCGCAGGCGGTTATCGCGGAGTGGGTCGCGCAGGGGGAGGGGCGTCAGCAGCTTCTCGACGACGCCGAGGCGCTGATCGACCAATACACCGGAGAAGGTGCGGCGGGCGCGGGCGCGGCTACGGCCACTCCGGCGGCCGCTGAGCCGGATACTGCCGCTGAGCCCGAAAAGAAATAGGACCGCCGGAGCGGCGGTGCAAAAGGATTTGCGCCGCCGTGCCTGGCCCGGACAATCTCTCCCGCATGCAATGGTGAACCGGTTTTGAGCGACGCGGCAGGGTTTGACGAGGGGTCCGGCCGCCTTGGCCGCGGCGTCGATGCGGCGGCGACGCTGCTCGCCTATGCCGGCGGCTTCTGCCTCGTCTTCATCATCGTTTTGACCTGCGTTTCGATCGCGGGCCGAGCGCTTCTCACCCTCGGTTTCGGCTTCGGACCGGTGCCCGGCGATTTCGAGATGGTCGAGATCGCTTCCGGCGTCGCGGTGTTTCTCTTTCTGCCTCTGTGCCAGTTGAAGCGCGGCCACGTGACGGTGGATCTCTTCGCCGGGGCGTTGGGGCGGCGCGGCGTTGCGATCACCGACCTCGCAGGCAATGCGCTGATGACCGGCGCGTCCGCCATCATTCTCTGGCGGCTTCTGGCCGGGCTCCAGGACAAGATGCGGACGGGAGAGGAGAGCTTCATTCTGGCGATTCCGGTCTGGTGGGGATACGCGCTCTCGCTTGTCGGCGCCATTGTCTTCCTGCTCGCCTGCCTCGCGACCGTGAGGCGCTCGGCGCACGTATGCTTGATTCTTCTCCAGAAGACCCGAGCGTAACCCCTTGTCCAATCTCGAACTCGCGCTGCTGTCCTTCCCGGTTCTTCTGGTGCTCATCTTCCTGCGGATGCCGATCGGGCTGGCCATGCTGGTCTGCGGCTTCGTCGGCAACTGGCTCGTCCTCGGTCGGCCTACGCCGATCCTGGCGCAGCTGAAATCGCTGACCTTCACCACTTTTTCGAGCTACTCGCTGTCGATCATTCCGCTGTTCCTGCTGATGGGCCAGTTCGCCGCCAAAGGCGGCATGTCGCAATCGCTGTTCGGCGCCGCCAATGCCTGGCTCGGCCATCGCAAGGGCGGCGTCGCCATGGCAGCGATCGGCGCCTGCGCCGGGTTCGGCGCGATCTGCGGCTCGTCGATCGCGACGGCCGCGACCATGGGCAAGGTCGCGCTGCCCGAACTCAAGCGCTACGGCTACGATGGCGGTCTCGCCACCGGGACGCTCGCCGCCGGCGGCACCCTCGGCATCCTGATCCCGCCCTCGGTCATTCTGGTGATCTACGCGATCCTGACCGAGCAGAATATTGCCAAGCTGTTTCTGGCGGCCTTCATCCCCGGCTTGCTGGCGATGCTCGGCTACATGATCACCATCGCGATCTATGTCCGGCTGAAGCCCAATTCCGGCGGCACGCGGGAAAAGGCGTCCTGGGGCGAGCGGTTGCGCCTGACCCGGGACGTCTGGCCGGTGCTCGTCGTCTTCTTCCTGGTCGTCTTCGGCATCTATTTCGGCTGGTTCACGCCGACCGAGGGCGCGGCGGTCGGTGCGGCGGGAACCGGGCTTATCGCCTTCCTCAATGGTGGGCTGACGCGGCAAGCCTTATCTGAAAGTTTTGTGGAAACAGCCGTCTCTACTGCTATGATTTTCTTCATTATTCTGGGTGCTGGCGTCTACAACTCGTTCCTCGCCCTCAGCCAGTTGCCGCAGGAATCGGCCGCGTGGGTAGTGGGACAAGGGCTCTCGCCCTGGCTGGTGATGACGATCATCCTTTTGACCTATCTCATCTTCGGCTGCGTCATGGATTCGCTGTCGATGATCCTCCTCACCGTGCCGATCTTCTTCCCGATCGTCATTGGTCTCGACTTCGGCCTGCCGCCGGACGAATTCGCCATCTGGTTCGGCATCCTCATCCTGATCGTCGTCGAAGTGGGGCTGATCACGCCGCCCGTCGGGCTGAACCTCTTCGTCATCAACTCGATGGCCAAGGACGTGCCGATGATCCGGACGTTTCAGGGGGCCGCGCCCTTCGTCGCCGCCGACATCGTCAGGACGATCATCCTGACGATGTTTCCGGCGATCACGCTGGTGATGGTGCGCTGGCTCTACTGATCACTCCGCCGGAACCGTGGCGCCCGGCGGCGACTTCGGCGTGCCGCCGGCCAGCGGATCGCCGCGCAGCGGGCTCGGCGCATCGAGGCCGCGTCGCCGCTTTACCCACGCGGTAATGCTTTCGCCGAGCATCAAAAGGGCGGGCGTCAGCACCAGTGTGAGGATGGTCGCGAAGGTGAGGCCGCCGGCGATGGCGCTCGACAGTTCAGTCCACCATTGCGTGGAGGGGGCACCGAACTGGATCTCGCGGCGGATGAAGTCGATATTGGCGCCGACAACCATGGGCACGAGCCCGAGAACGGTGGTGATCGAGGTGAGGAACACGGGGCGCAGACGTTGCGCGCCGGTGCGCAGGATCGCCTCAAGCGGTGGCTGACCCGATTTCCGCAACACGTTGTAGGTGTCGATCAGGACGATGTTGTTGTTGACGACGATGCCGGCGAGCGCGATCACGCCGATGCCGCCCATGACGATGCCAAAGGGCCTGCCGGTGATCAGCAGGCCATAGAAGACGCCCGCCGTCGAGAACACGATCGCGCTCATCACCAGGAACGCCTGGTAGATCGAGTTGAACTGGGTGACCAGGACGACGAACATCAGGAAGATCGCCGCCGAGGCCGCTCCCGTGAGGAAAGTGGCCGCTTCGGCCTGGTCCTTGGCCTCGCCGCCGAAACTGTAGTCGACCCCGGCGGGAAGCTCGGCCTTGTCGAGCGCGGCACGCAGTTTGACGATCTGGTCGTTGGCAAGAACGCCCTTCGCGACATCCGCTTCCACCGCCATGACGCGGCGTTGGTCGATCCGGATGATCGTGCCGACCTTCGGTGCCGGCTGGAAGGAGACGAAATTGCGGATCGGCACCAGGCCGCGCGCCGTCGGGATACGCAGCCCCTCCAGCCGTTCCAGGGTCCGGTCGCCGGCCGGAAAGCGGACGCGGATCGGCACTTCGCCGTCGCCGCCCGCATCGTCGGGCCTGTAGTCCGAGACCTCGATGCCGGCGGTCAGAAGCCGCACTGCCTGGCCGAGAAGCGACACGTCGGCGCCGTAGCGCGCGGCTTCCTCGCGGTTCACCTGCAACTGCCATTCGACGCCCGGCGGCGAACGCGTATCGGTGACGTTCTCGAATCCGCCGATGTCCTCCATCAGGCCCCTGAGCATGACGACGCCATTGGCCAGGGAATTCAGATCGGATCCGCGCAGCTTGACGTTGATCGGCTTGCCACCGGCCGGCCCGTTCTGCTCCTGCTGAACCTGGATGGTGATGCCGGGAATGTCGGCCACGCGCGCTCGAATGTCGTCGAAGATCAGCACCGCCTTGCGCCGGGTGTCCCATTCATCCAGTTCCAGCTGTATCGTGCCGATGACGTCGGCTCCGAGCTGACGCGAGCCGCTTTCGCCAAGTGTGCGTGCATAGACGGTCTCGACCTCGTCCATGCCAAGCAGGCGCTCCTCGACCCGGCGCACGAGCGCGTCCTTTTCGAAGATCGAAAAATTGTCCCGGGCGCGGATCTGGACCTGCGCGAATTCCGGCTCGATGGCGGGAAAGAATTCAACGCCCTTGCCGTATTGGGAAAAGCCGTAAATCGCGCCGACGAGCAGCGACAAGGCGATGACCAAGGTGGCGAATGGACCTTTGACGGCGCTCCGCAGGATGCGCAGATAGACGCCGGTGAGCCCGCCGATGAGCGACAGGTCGCCGTTCTCCGCCGCCTCCAATTCGCGCCGCTGCTTTGCCGGCATCGGCTGCGCCTTGCCGATCAGCCCGCCGAGAACCGGAATGAACACAAGCGCCATGAACAGCGACGCCGTCAGCGTGATCAGCACGGTGAGCGGAAGGAACTTCATGAACTCGCCGACAAGTCCCGGCCAAAACAGCAGCGGCGTGAACACGACGAGGGTCGTCACGGTCGAGGCGATGATCGGCCACGCCATCCGTTGCGCCGCATGTCGATAGGCATCGCGCGGCGACGCGCCTTCCAGAAGCCTGCGGTCGGCAAGTTCCGTTGTCACGATCGCGCCATCGACGAGCATGCCAACCACCAGGATCAACGAAAACAGGACGACGATGTTCATCGTGAAGCCGAACGCCCACAGGATCGTGATCCCGGCAAGGAACGAGCCGGGAATCGACAGCCCGACGAGAATGGAGCTGCGAAGGCCCAGCGTCGCGACAATCACGATCATGACGAGGATGATCGCCGAGATGACGTTGTTCTCGAGATCGCCGAGCATCGTTTTCACCTGCGCGGACTCGTCCTGCAGATACTCGACGCCGACCGTGTCCGGCCAAGTCGCCTTGTGCCGGTCGACGACCGCGCGGACGGCGTCGACCGTTTCGATGATGTTGGCTCCGGACCGCTTCTTGATTTCGAGCGCGAGCGAGGGTTCGCCGTCGATCCGCGCGAAGCCGTCGGGGTCCTCGAAGGTCCGCCGCGCGATGGCGACATCCTTGAAGGTCAGCACGGTGGAGCCATCGACCTTGACCGGCATGTCCAGGACGTCGCGGATGTCCTCGATCAGGCCGGGCACCTTGAGGACGATCCGGCCCGCGCCGGTGTCGAGGGCTCCGGCCGCGATCAGGCGGTTGTTGCGGCTGATCTGACTGACCAACTCGTCGAAGGACAAATTGTAGGTCTCGAAGACCGTCGGCTCGATCAGCACTTCCATCAACTCGTCGCGGTCGCCGCCGATATCGACTTCGAGAACGCCCGACAGCGCTTCGAGGTCGTCGCTGAGGGCATTGGCGATATTGACCAGCGAGCGCTCGGGGATCGGTCCGGACAGAACCACGGTCAGGATCGGAAAAAGCGAGGTGTTGACCTCGTTGACCTTCGGCTCATCGACCTCGGCGGGAAGGTTCGGCTTCGCCCGATCGACGGCGTCCTTGACGTCGGTCAGGGCTTCGTCCGCGTCGAAGCCCGCCTCGAATTTCAGCTGCACGGAAGCGTAGCCTTCCGCGGCGTGGGATTCCATTTCGTCGAGGCCCGACAGTGACGACAGCTCAGTCTCCAGGGGCCTGACCAGAAGCCGCTCGCTGTCCTCCGGCGAGATGCCCTCCAGTGTGGCAGTCACGTACATCACCGGGATCGGGATGTCGGGGGAGGATTCCTTCGGGATGGCCTGGTAGCCGATAACTCCGGCGACGAGGATCAGTGCGAGGATGAGCAGAACGGTGCGCGAGCGGTCGAAGCCCGCTTCGATGAGGGCGTTCATCAGCGCCCCCCGGCCGTGTCCGTCGCGAACAGGGCGTTCGCCAGTGTCGCCGTGATCTCGCCGGTGACGTCGAGATCATTGTCGCGCTGGAACTTCTTGATCGCTTCGCGGGTCGCGTCCCCCAGCAGGCCGTCGATCGGTCCCGGTTCGTAGCCCAAGCTGCGAAGCCGTCGTTGCAAGAGCTGGATCGACGGTTCTTCGCCGGGGCTCCTGGCTTTTGGGGTACTCGGATCGGACGGCTCGGTCCGTGCCGCTGTCTCAACTGTGTTTTGCGTCGAAGGAGAAGTGGCCGTGCGCACGCTTCCAGTCGCTGTCTCCGGACCCTCGGCTGTCGGCACATCGTCCAGAATGCCGTCGCCCGCCGCCACGGGCTCGGTTTCTGAAGACGCGATCGCCGGATTCAAAGGCTCACCGCGCGCATCACCGGGCTTAGCCTCGATCACGCGGACGTCTTCACCTTCGGAAACGAAACCCTGGCCGACGGTAATGATCCGCAGAGAATCGGGAAGTCCGGCAACCCAAAGCCCGGTCGTTTCCGCGCGAACAAGTTCGATCGGGTGGAAGGTGACCTTGTTCTCGGCATTGACGGCCTTGACGCCGAGCGTGCCGTCCGACCCGAGTGCCAGAACGGCCGCGGACAGGAAATGCGCGGGAACCTCCCCGACGGGAATACGCACCTGCGCCGAGATGCCGGCGGGAATGTCGCGTTTGGGATTGGGCACGGTGATCTCGACCGGGAAGGTTCGGGTAGCGGAACTGGCGTTCGCGGCGATATAGCGGACGGTGCCCTGACGCGTTTCCCCGGTGATGAAGGTCACCGAGGCGGATTGTCCGGTCTGTACGCGCGCGACATTTTGCTGGGCGATCTCGACATCGACAGTCAGCGGATCGTTGTCGATCTGGATGCCGACCTCGGCGCTCGCGGCAACGAACTCGCCGAGATCCAGATCGAACCGGTCGAGGGTGCCGGTGATCGGTGCGCGGATCTCGGTGTCGCCGGTGGTCTTTTCGATCGCGGCCAGCGACGCTCGCGCCTTGGCCAACTCGGCCTGCGCTTCTTCCACCTGGGCCGCCGTCGTATAGCCGCGATTGGCCAACCCCGACACGCGGTCGAATTCGCCCTGGCGGCGGGCAAGTTCGGCCTCGGCCTGTATGCGCTGCGCCTCGCGGTCGGCGAGGGCGATCTTGGCGATCAGCGCGCCTTCCTCGAGAAAGTCGCCTTTCTTGACGGCGATGGCCTCGACCGTGCCGCCCACTTTAGCGCGAACCGGCGTCGTGCGGTCAGGTAGAACCTGACCCTCCGCTGCGACGAACTCCACCACCGGCTTGGCGCGGGAGGCGAATGCCTCGACCTTGAAGGGTTCGCGGGTCTTGGATTTCGTCGCTTCGACAGCTTGATTCTGGTCGGGATAATAATAGCCCGAGCCCATCCAGCCGACGAGGGCGAGGACAAATAAAGCCGCCAGCCAGCCGGCGCGCGACTTGCGCTCCTTCGGCGCCGGCGCCGATTCCGCGACGGGGGAGGGACCTGTGTGCTCGTGCGGATTCATTGCTTGCCCCGCCCTTCTTCATCGAGCTGGCACAGCTTGGCCGCGAGGTCGTTGAGCGAGGCGACAGCGGTTTCGAAAAACGCGCGGGCCTGCTCGAGGCGTTGACGCTCGGCCGTCGCCTCGGGCGACAGGTCGGCCTCCGCCGTGATGATACTGGCTTGCGTCTCTTCCATCCGGTGGGCCACGCCGCGAATCATGTTGACGTAGGGCCGGTCGGCGAGACGGAAGAAATCCTGCCGCTCCCCCTCGACCTGAACCTTGACGATGAGCCCCTTGCTTTCGAGCAGGCGGGCATTGGTCGAGATCGAGGCCCGGCTGACGCAAAGCCGCGCCGCAAGGTCGCTGAAGCTGACGACGCCTGGTTCCAGGATCATCAGGCCGAAGAGCCGCCCAGCGATGCGTGGCATCCCCTCCGCTTCCAGGTGATCGCCCATCCGGTCGATGAAGCGGGCGCGGCAAAGGTCCTGCGGGCAGGCACAGACCAGATCTTGATCGATAGCGATATTCATCGATCGCAAATACGAGTGGCCCGTCGTTCAGTCAAGACTGAACAAAGGAAATTGTTCAGTTCCGACTGAACGTCACGCCTTGGCCGGCCCCCGCGCGGCGGCAAAGCTCTTCTTCAGCCGTGCGCTGAGCTCGGCAAAGGGCTCGACGTTCGTGACGGCTCCGGGGTGCTGGATCATATAGTCGTAAACATGCGGAACGAGGTCGACGGCCTGATCCAGGGTCTCGTCGTTGCCGCGCTGATAGCCCCCGAGCAACCGCAGATCGCGCGTGTCTTCATAGCGCGAGATCATACTGCGCAGGCGCGTGACGAGCTCGCGCTGCTGCTCGTCCCAGACCCGGTCTGCGAGACGCGAGATCGATTTCAGCACGTCCACCGCCGGGAACCGGCCTTGCTCGGCGATCGCCCTGTCGAGGACGATATGGCCGTCGAGCGTGCCCCGGATGGCGTCGGCGATCGGATCATTGTGATCGTCGCCATCGACCAGAACGGAGAAGATGCCGGTGATCGTCCCGGAGCCATCGAGGCCGGGGCCGGCGCGCTCGAGAAGCCGCGGCAACTCGGAAAAGACGCTGGGGGGATAGCCGCGCGCGACCGGTGGTTCGCCGGCCGCGAGCGCCACGTCGCGGGCGGCATGGGCGAGGCGGGTTACGCTATCGACGATGAGCAGGACGTTTTCGCCACGGTCACGAAAATACTCCGCGACCGATGTCGCTGTGCGTGGCGCGAGCCGGCGCATCATCGGGCTCTCGTCTCCCGTCGCGACCACGGTGACGAGCTTTTGCAAGTCGCCGCCCATCGTCTCTTCGAGAAATTCGCGCACTTCGCGGCCGCGCTCGCCGACGAGAGCGACGACCACCGTGTCGAAGCCTTGCGCGCGCGCCAGCATACCCATCAGCGTCGACTTGCCGACGCCGGAGCCGGCGAAGATGCCGATACGCTGCCCTTTGACCAGCGGGGTAAAGATATCAATCGCATGCACCCCGGTCGGCACCGAGCCGCCGACACGGCCGCGTCGCAGCGCCGGCGGCGGCGCGGCATCGGCCAGGCGATCCTCGTCGCCGGCGGCCAGCGGCCCAGCCCCGTCGCAGGGCATGCCGAACGCGTTCACGACCCGCCCCTTCCAGCGCTCCGACGGCGCGACCGTCAGCGGGCCGATCCGCCTTGCGGGCGCTTTGACCCCACGATTGAAGCGGCTGCCGAAAGGCTTGATTGTCAGGCTGTCCGCCTCGATGCGGACCACCTCCCCGATTTCCTCGCCGTTCGGGCCGGGACAGGCGACGCAGTCGCCGAGCCGCACGAAGGGCGACAGACCCGCCACCTTGAAGGCCTGGGGCGACACGTCGACAATGTGTCCCGAGATCGCGAGGCGCTCCTCCTCGAGGGGTGGGATCTTGTAGCTGCTTTCCGCGAATGCCGTCACGACATGTTACCGAGATTCTTGACCGCATCGTCGAGCGTGCGCTCAGACGTCTGGACGAGATTGGAGGCACTTTCGAAAGCGCGCTGCAGGGCGATGAGGCGACTGATCTCCAGGACCGGATTGACGTTGGAGCCTTCGACGAAGCCCTGCATGACGCCGACATCGCCGAAGTCGACAAGGGGAACCGCGGCCTGGTCAGGGATGACGCCGGAGTTCTCGAACCGCGTCAGGTTGGCGTTCCGCGGCATGGCAAACAGCCCGACCGCGCCGATCTGGCCGCCGTTCTGCGTGATCATGCCATCGCGCGCGATCGCGATCGGTCCGGCATTCGGATCGACCTGTAACGGCGCGGCGCCAACGTCGAGGATCGGGTAGCCGTTGAGCGTTTCGACCGTCCCTTCGGCGCTGATCCGCATTCGTCCGTCGCGCGTATAGACCGGGCCGTTGGGTCCCTGGATGGCGAAGAACGCATCGCCGGAGACCGCCATGTCGAGCGTATTGCCAGTCTGGGTCATTTCCCCTGCGCGGGTCGACAGATACGTCGTGCCCTCGGAGGCGAAGGCGACAGGGTCCGGCCCGGCCCGGGAGATCAGCGCCTCGAACTTGATTTCTTCGGCCCGAAAGCCGGCGGTGCGGGCATTGGCGACATTGTGCGCGATCGTGTCCAGCCGCTTCTCGAGGGCGAGTTGCGCGGACAGGGCGACTGGAAGTGCGGTCTGCAAGGTCAGAAGCCTCCGCTGCGGTACGACTGGAGCGTGAGCAGCAGATTGCCGTCGATCCCGGCGCTCGGAGATCCGAAGAGCGCCAGGGCAGGGTTGGTTGCTTGGGCCGAGGTTTCTGTCGTGTCGTAGATCGCGGTGAAGCGCGTCAGCAGCTTCTGCAGCTTCTCGGGATCCTTCAGATCCTCGATGTCGAGCCGATTTCCGTAGATCTCCGCCTGCTTGTCGATGTCCAGCGCGCCCATTTCCGGGGGGAGCCCGAAGGCGACCTGAACGACCTTCATCAACGCACTGTCGGCGAGGATCGAATAGGTGGTGGTGATCGAGGGGGCCGCGCGCTCGAAATACAGAGCAAGCCGCGCGCCTTCGCTCTGGGTTCCGGTGTCTTCCTCAAGCGTCTGGCGAACATATTTGTCGACGACGCCCTGCTGGGCTCGGTCGAATGCCATGGCGGTCTTGTCGTATCGCGCGAAATTGAAGGTTTCGGCGAAGTCCTTGTAGCGATTGTCGGTCAGCTTGTTGGCAAAGCTCTCCTTGTCGTCGATGCCTTCGACCAGGACCTTGCGCATAAATGCCTTGGCGTAGGTCATGTCTTCGAGCCCGAAGGCCTTCATGGCATAATTGTAGACACGATCGTTGGAGAGGAAATCCTCGACCGTCTTTATCGAGGAGATGGCCTCCAGATAGCGTTCGGTCGCGCGTTCGACCGTCGGTTGCTTCGCCGTGCGATCGAGAGCGGCCGGAAGGTCGCGACGTATGAGTTCGAAACTGGTCGTTGCGCCCAGCATGGTCGCGCCCTCCGGTAAACTTATTTCAAGTGGTCCGAAAATCGGGCAGCTTGCTTGCGCCAGCCTGTTCGGCAAGAGCGAGCGGGTTTTCCTGACCGCGCCGACCCTTCGGCAAGGCTCGCACAAGCGGGCCTACCTACCGGTGACACTCGAAAATTAAGAAATCGGGGGCCCGCATGGGTATTCTGCTTGGGCTGGTCGTGACGTTTGGAGCCCTGTTCGGTGGCTTCGTCGCGATGGGCGGGAAATTGATGGTTCTCGTCCAGCCATTCGAATACGTCATCATTCTGGGCTCATCGATCGGGACCTTCCTCGTCGCCAATCCGACCAAGGTCGTGAAGGATACCGGCAAGGCGGTCATGGAGGCTTTCAAGAACAAGGTTCCGAAGCCGAATGACTATTTGAACGTCCTCGGGCTCTTGCATCAGCTGATGCGCGAGATGCGCTCGAAATCGCGCAGCGAGGTCGAGGCGCACATTGACGATCCGAAGGAATCGACGATTTTCCAAGCCTATCCGGATGTCCTGAAAGACGATCCCATGACCAGCTTCATTTGCGACTATTGCCGGCTGATCATCATCGGCAATGCCCGGCCGCACGAGATCGAATCGTTGATGGAGGAGGAAATCCAGACCATCACCTACGATGAGATGAAGCCCAAGCACGCGCTGCAGGACATGGCGGACGGACTACCCGCGCTCGGGATCGTCGCCGCTGTCTTGGGCGTGATCAAGGCCATGGGCGCTCTGGACCAGTCCCCCGAAATTCTAGGCGGCCTGATCGGCGCGGCATTAGTCGGAACCTTTGCCGGCATCTTCTTTTCCTACGGTGTGGTCGGCCCGATCGCCAACAAGGTAAAAGGGGTGCGCGACAAGAAGTGTCGGATGTTCACCATCGTGAAATCAACGCTTATCGCCTATATGAATGGTGCGATGCCGCAGGTAGCACTCGAATATGGACGCAAAACGATCTCTGCTTATGACCGTCCCACCATCGACCAGGTCGAAAATGAAACCATCGGCGGCGGATCGGCGGCCTGATCGATGAGTGAGCCCCGTTTGTTATCCGATGCCGAAGACGTAGGAGACCGGCTTCGCGCTGCCGCCGAGTTCGAACCGGGACAACTGCCGCGTCTCAGGCACTTGGCCGAGGCATGGGCAACCGCGGCCACCGCTCGGATGACGGCGCTCGCGGGTACTTCTTTCGATTTCACCTTGCACGATATCGAAGCAGATTTCGCACCTGACTTGGAGGCCGATACCGCAAGCAATTCGCTCTATGCGGTATTGAGCTCCTCGCGCTTTCGGCACCCCGGCTACGTCACTCTCAACAATTCCGGCGTCGAAGCCCTGATCGCCGCCCTCTTCGCGGCAGAGCCTTCGACCTCGGATGATCAGCCCCGAAAACCGACTGACCTCGACCGCGGCGTCGTCAAACTGGCCTTAACGACGATTGCGGAAGCTGCCGACCCGGTCTTCAATGATATTGCCGAATTCCGCCTTTCGGCGAGCAATCTGATCGATCCGTCCGAACTTGCCGAGCAACTTGGCGACCCTGGCGACCGGTTTGTCCTGTTCCGGTTCGAGTTGCGCGTTGGCACTCTTACGACGACCATCACCTTTGGGCTGCCGAGCAGCTTCTTCGCTCCACACCGACGCTTCCTCCGCGAACTGCCTGACATCGTCAAACTCGATCGCGACGAAAATTGGTCCGCAGGCATCAAGGCCAGCTTCGCCCAAAGCGATCTTCGTCTGGACGCGGTTCTCGCTAAGAAGAAGATTCCGCTGAGAAGGATTGCGGGATTCAAAGTGGGAGAAACGATCGAATTGGAAATCAACGCCACCAGCCTAATCGCTGTGGAATGTGAGGGTAGGGCCCTCTTGCGCGCCCGGATGGGGCGTTCAGGGGTAGACTACGTCCTGCGGATAGAAGAGCGGGTGGACCCTGCCGAGGAGTTTATCGATGACATCCTTTCTGACTGACATCGTGCTAATGGTGGCGCTCGTCGTCACCGCACTTAGAAGCGGCCGCATGTATCAGGAGCTCCGAGCACTGCGGGCATCGGAAAGCGGCCTCGGCGCCGCGCTGACAGAAGCCAATCACGCTATCACGAGAGCCGCGGATGCCGTCGTCGTGCTGAAACATGAGGGTGTCCAGACACTGCGCTCGCTGGAGGCGCAAGTTGTCGAAGCGAAAGAGACGATCGACCGCCTCGAATTGCTGATTTCAAGGGCAGACCATGACAGGGCCCGGTGTGAATCTTGTCATGATCGTGCAGTCTCGGCGGCCTCGGATGCTGAAGGTCTTGAAACGACGATACACAGGCTTCACGCCAGTCTGGTCCGCTAACCCGTTGATGGGTTGGGCTAGGCGAATTCGCGCCGCATGAAGCGGCCCGTCAAAGCGTAAGATGGATCGCACCATGACTGAAGACAACGATACTGCAACCGAGAATGAAGACTCAGCAGTGGGGCCGACGAGCCAGGATGATCGGCTCGATCTCGATCTTGTCATGGACGTACCGGTGACGATGCACGTCGTTCTTGGTTCAACAACGATGACCGTCGCCGACATCCTTAATCTTGGCCGTGGCGCAATCGTTAAACTCGATACGAAAGTCGGCGATCCGGTTGATGTGATCGTGAACGGTCGCGTTGTGGCTCGCGGTGAGATTGTCGTACTCGACAACGAGGACCAGCGTTTCGGAGTGACCTTGACCGAAGTTGCGAAGCCAGGTGCTCGCCTTCCGTCGAAAAAACCGCGGGCCGCTTGATCCACGATGTCGATGGTTGCCGCCTATCAGGACGAAAACTCGGAGCTGCCAGCGAGTAGCCGCGCTCGTGCGGCTATCGTGTTGATTGCCTTGGGCAGCGCCGGGGCCTCCCGGGTTTTGAAGCACTTCACGACCGACGAGATCAAACTGTTAAAGGAAAGTGCGGCAGGTCTTGCTTCGATTACACCGGACCAAATCGACGAATTGGTTGATCACTTCCAAGAGGCCTTCAAGAAATCGCCGGGTTTAAATGGTCCGGGCGAGCAAATGACAGAACTTCTCCAGAACGCGCTGTCGGCGGAGGAGTTCGAGTCCATCTTCTCGGTCGACGACTTCGACGGTTCGGGGAAAGAACCCGATCGCGAGACGCGTAGTGTTTGGGACGCAGTGGCGAATCTGCAGCACGAGATGCTGGCGCCGAAACTGGCGAGGGAACACCCTCATGTTGTCGCCGTCCTATTGTCGAAGATCAGGGCAGAGACCGCGGCGATGATCGCCCAAGAATTCGAGCCGGCGTTCCGCAATGAGGTAATGCGGCGGGTTTTGTCTCTGAAGTCGCTTTCTCGGCCCGTACAACGGCTGCTGGAGAACCACCTTCGTCATTCCTATCTTGCCACCTCCGATCGTCCTGACCAAGCCAGCAGTCACACGGTTCTTGCCGATATCGTCAACCGAATGAGCAAGGGTCATGCCGATGATTTGCTCGAAATGCTGGTCGTGAAGCAGCCGAAGGATGCTGAAAAGCTTCGGAACCTTCTGTTCAGCTTCGAAGACGTCGTTACCTTGTCCAAGCGGGATCGCATGGTTCTCCTGGACGCGACGGGAACAGAGGTTGTCATCCTGGCCCTTGGCGGTGTCGACGAAGAAACCAAAGAGGCCATTCTCTCGTGCATGAGTTCGCGTTCTCGGCGAATGGTAGAGGCCGAACTTTCTCGGAGTGACGAGCCTCCTCCCGCCGAGGTTGACAAAGCCCGTCGGCAGATCGCGGCCACTGGACTTACTCTATGGGGGGAAGGCAAGCTCAATCTGCATGCCGAGGACGAGGAATGACAGCCGACGCGGTGCAGGCGGGGACGGTAGGAATTCTGCGACATGGGGGAAGCGCCGCCAAGTCTTCACTGAACGTCAATGGGTTCGAGGGTATAATCCACCGTGTCGGATAGCGAGGACAAATCCTCCAAAACGGAAGAACCGACCGAGAAGAAGATCAACGATGCTATCGAGAAGGGTAACCTTCCGGTTTCGCGCGAGGCGCCGATTCTGGCGTCGCTTCTCGCTGCAATGGCCTTTATCGCGTTTCAGATCCGCGACGGTGCGGGCCATTTGCTTCTCGTGCTCAAGACGACGTTCGAAAACCCCCTGCAATGGGATCTGAATACGAGTGCCGATGCCCTACACGTCCTCCATATGCTGGCTCTTGAAGGCGCCCGGTTCGTTCTGCCCGCGGCCGTCTTCTTCGTCATCGGAGGCGTCGTCTCGTCGGTTCTCCAAAACGCGCCGCAGATCAATTTCGAACGAATTCGGCCAAAGGCGTCGCATATTTCGCTGTCGGCTGGGTTCAAGCGGATTTTTGGTCTGCGTGGGCTGACGGAGTTCGGCAAGTCTGTGTTCAAGTTTCTCACCATAGGCGTTGTCGTCGGCACGCTCCTCATGTCGGGTTTCCCGACGATGATGCGCACCATGTTCGCAGATCCGGTGCTGGTGCCCGAACTGATTCTCGAACTGGCGATGAAGCTACTCTCCGGCGTCTCGATCGCGACGATCGTGCTCGTCGCAGCCGATCTCGCCATGAGCCGCATCCACTGGCGGCGCGACCTCAAGATGTCGAAGCAGGAGATCAAGGACGAAAACAAACAGGCCGAGGGCGATCCGATGGTCAAGGGGCGGCAGCGCCAGATCGCCCGCGACCGGGTGCGCCGGCGCATGATGACCGACGTGCCCTTCGCGACGCTCGTGATCGCCAACCCCACCCATTACGCGATCGCGCTGCGATATGTTCGCGAAGACGGTGGCGCGCCGATGGTAGTTGCCAAGGGCACCGACCTGGTCGCCCTGAAGATCCGGGAAATCGCCGAGGCCAACGACGTGCCGGTGATAGAAGACAAGCTATTGGCAAGGTCTATGTATGATCATGTCGAAATCGATCAGATGATTCCCCCGCAATTCTTCAAGGCAATTGCCGAACTCATCTATTTCCTCCACTCCCGGACGGGTTCGAAGGTCGGAGTCGCTACCGCATAGTCATGCTCGATATCCGCAAACACAACACCCTGTCTCGCGAGCGGGCGCTTGCCGATGGCATCAAGGAAGTCGTCGCCGAACTTCGTCTCGTGGACGTGGTCGACTACATCGCCTTCCTCCGTCTCGAACGCTATGGCAACATTGCGGATATCGTCACCTCCTCGGCGGAGTTGTATCTCAAGCCTGGTGTGCTGCGCTTTGCCAATTCCGGCGACGTGCGTCTGAACTGGGGCGGCGTGCCGATTGTCTCGCTCGCCCTCGAGTTCAAACATGCCGGCGTCACCGCCCATTTCCAGCTTGAGCTGGGCGCCTCTGCGGCGGCGGTGGATATCACCTACATCGCGTTCGACGATGCCGGTGAGATGGCTGACGGCGGCACCGAGGAACTGCGTCAGGCGATCCGCGGCGCACATTTGCAAGAGCCCATCTCCCCCCCCGACGCGTGACATCGCTGCTCGTCGGCCGCCGCGGCCGCGTCTGACGATGTCTTGCGCTCATCGGACGCAAGCGCCTCCGCAACGGTGATGCCTTGGCCCCCTGAGCCTTTCCACGCCGTCGCGTCCGTTCCTTCTCAACCGGTTATCACCGTCAGGGCAAGCTTCGGACAAGCGCTTCCTCCTAGACCATGAGTCTCAAGAGCATTGGCGCGAGATGTCATGGAACAGGTCTATCTTTTTGGAATCGCTTCGCAGCGCACCTCGTGGTTGGCCACGCGCCAGACGGTGGTGGCCGAAAACGTCGCCAATGCGAATACGCCTGGTTACAAAGCCAAAGACCTGGCGTCCTTCAGCGATGTTCTGGCTTCGACACGCCTCGATCTCGTAAGCTCCAGCAACATGCATATGGCCTCGCTCGGCGGCACCAGCGACAGTCAGGATGTCGTCACCGAAACGCCTTGGGATGTCACCCATTCCGGCAATTCCGTGAGCCTTGAGCAGGAGATGCTCAAGGCTGGTGAGATTTCTCGGGCGTATTCTCTCGATACGTCGGTCGTGAAGGCGTTTCATCGCCTGCTCGTCATGTCCGTGAAGGGATAACTCCGATGTCCGATCCGCTTCTTGCCCCGCTCAGGATCGCCGCTAGTGGCCTTCAGGCGCAGTCCACACGCATGCGGGTGGTGTCCGAGAACATCGCCAATGCCCAGACCACGGGGACGACAGCCGGCAGCGATCCGTATCAGCGCAAGACGGTCACCTTCCAGGGTGAGCTCGATCGTGTCACCGGTGCCGAAATGGTCCGGGTCGGCGGAATCGGGACTGACGAAACCCCCTTCGTCCTTGAGCATGACCCGGGCAACCCGGCGGCCAACGCCGAGGGCTACGTGAAAATGCCGAATGTACGGATGCTCGTCGAAATGGCGGACATGCGCGAGGCGAACCGCTCCTACGAAGCCAACATCCAGGTAGTGAAGCAGGCGCGCGAAATCATCAACATGACCATCGACCTTCTGAGGAGCTGACCATGATCCCATCCATCGGAGCAACCTTTCCGAGCATCGGCACCAGCGCGGTCGGCAATACATTCACCCCAACGGGACCTGCTCAGGCAGCCGCTGGGGCCGACTTCGGCACGGTTCTGTCGCAGATCGCGAGCGAAGCCGTCAACACGGTCAAGACCGCCGAGGCAACGTCGATCAAGGGGATCAACGGCAATGCGACGACGCAGTCCGTTGTCGAATCCGTCATGGCCGCCGAACGGACGCTCCAGACGGCTGTTTCCATCCGCGACAAGGCCGTCAGCGCCTATCTCGAACTGTCCCGCATGGCGATCTGAGGCGATCCGGCCCTGTCATTCGCCTCGCGAATACTGCTTTTCCGGCGCTCCAGGAACATTGGAATGCCGGTCCATCATCCTGAAGGAGCCACCCGATGCGAGCCCTTGCAATCGCCGCCACCGGCATGAACGCCCAGCAGACCAACGTTGAGGTCATCGCCAATAACATCGCGAACATCAACACGACCGGATTCAAGCGCGCGCGCGCCGAGTTCACCGATCTGCTCTACCAGGTGGAACGAATGCAGGGTGTTCCCGCGCGGGGCGGGCAGGGTGTGGTGCCGGAAGGCGCCCAACTGGGCCTCGGCGTGCGTCTCGCGGCAATCCGCAACATCAATCTCCAGGGCACGCTCAATCAGACTGGTAACAAGCTCGATCTCGCCCTGAACGGGGCCGGCTGGTTCCAATTGGAAGGGCCTGGCGGCGAGATTCTCTATACCCGCGACGGTGCCTTCAACACCAATGGTGAGGGGCAACTCGTCACGCTCGACGGCTATCGCGTCGAACCGGCCATCACGGTCCCGCAGAACGCCACCGAAATCACCGTCAACGAGAGCGGACAGGTTTTCGCTCAGGTGGACGGTCAGGCCGATGCGCAAGAGATAGGCCAGTTGACGATCGCGACTTTTGCCAATGACGCGGGATTGGCTGCACAGGGCGGCAACCTGTTCAAGGAAACCCTCGCTTCGGGCGGCCCGACCGCGGGCGTTCCGGGGGATCCGGGCATGGCGGTGGTTCATCAGGGCTATCTGGAGGATTCCAACGTCGATCCCGTGAAGGAAATATCGCAGCTCATTTCCGCTCAGCGGGCTTACGAAATGAATTCGAAGGTGATTTCGGCGGCCGACGAGATGGCAAGCGTCGTCACCAAGGGACTCCGTTAGTCCATGAGCTTCATGGCAACCACCCCTCGAGCCCTGTCATCCGGCCTTTTGGTGGCCGCGGGTCTCGCCGCGTTTGCGGCACTGCTTGTTCCAATCCAGGGATTTGCGGCCGAGCTCGACCTTCCGGTTCCTGCGGCCGTCGTCTATCCGGGTCAAAGCGTTGTGGACCGGGGCATTTCCTACAAGGCCTATATCGTCAAGGACGAGAAGATCACGCTCTACGTCATCGAAGACGAAATGCTGGCGGGGCAGGTGGCACGGCGCACTCTTCTGCCGGGCAAGCCGATCCTTCTGTCGGATCTCAAAACCCCGGACCTGGTGCGGGCCGGCGCGGCCGTGACGATGGTCTTCCGCGAAGGCGGGCTGATCATCACCGGCCTCGGCACGGCGCTGCGCTCGGCCGCCGAAGGCGAGATCGTGCGCGTGCGCAACGCCGACAGCGGTCTCGTCGTCTCCGGTATCGTCGAAGCCGACGGCAGCGTTCGGATCCACGGATGATCGTTCGGCTGCTCCTCGGGGTCCTCCTCATCGCCGCGAGCCTTCAGGGCACGTCGGCCGCCGACTATAGCGGCGCCGGCGGTCAGGCTGTGGCAAAGCTCCAGCATGTCCGTGGCAACCCGGCCGATGCGGCCGGCACCGTCCGCATCAAGGACATCGTCAATATTCGCGGCGTGCGGGCCAACCAACTCGTCGGTTACGGTCTCGTGATCGGTCTTCAAGGGACCGGCGATTCCATGCGCAATGCGCCATTCACCGAGCAGTCGATGCAGTCGATGCTCGATCGGATGGGCGTCAACATCCGGTCCCAGTCCTCGCGCAGCAAGAATGTCGCGGCGGTTACCGTGACCGCAGAACTGCCGGCCTTTATCGGCACCGGCTCGCGCATTGATGTCACCGTGTCCTCGCTCGGCGACGCCTCGTCGCTGATGGGCGGTACGCTGGTGATGACGCCGCTGTATGGCGCTGATGGTGAGATCTACGCGGTCGCGCAAGGCCCGCTTGCGGTGAGCGGTTTTTCCACCCAGGGCGACAGCGAACGCCTGACCCAGGGCGTACCAACCACTGGCCGGGTCGCGAACGGCGCGCTTGTCGAGCGGGAGGTGCCCGGTGCTTTCAACGACGACGGCCAATTGGCGATCGAGCTTTTCAATCCGGATTTCAAGACCGCCATCCGCGTCGTCGACATCGTCAACGCCTATGCCGTCAATCGCTGGGGCGCTGCCGTCGCGCAGGAAGAGGACTTCCGCACGATCCATCTCAAGCGACCCGCGAAGGTGTCGAGCACGCGTTTCATCGCCGAGATCGGTGACCTCAGGATCGAGCCTGACCAGATTGCGCGGGTCGTCATCGATGAGCGGACCGGCACGGTCGTCATCGGCAGGGACGTGCAAATCTCCACCGTTGCCCTGACCCACGGCAATCTGACCGTCCGGGTCAGCGAAATGCCGGCTGTTTCACAGCCTGAGCCCTTCTCGAAGGGGCAGACCGTGGTGACCTCCGAAACCATCGTCGACGCCCAGCAGAGTGGCGGGTCCTTCGCCTTCGTCGGCGGCGCCGATCTGGAATCCGTGGTTCGCGGCCTCAACGGTATGGGGCTGAAACCGACGGGGATCATCGCGATCCTGCAGGGGATCAAGACGGCTGGTGCCTTACAGGCCGAACTCGTGGTGCAATGATGATTCAGACTTTCACGCGAACGGGATGGCGCGCTGCCTGGCTCGTCGTTTTCGCCCCCGTTCTGGCGCCGATCGGCTTCGCGCATGCGGCTGGAGCGCCCGAAATCCCACCTCAGGAAGTCCGAATCATCGGCGAGAGCGGTGACGTCGCCAAACGCAAAAAGCCCGCCAGTGAGGTCGAGAAGTACTGTCTCAATATCGCTGACAAGGCCCAGGACGCTCGCTACGCTTTGGAGCAGAAGCAATTGACCGAACTCGAAACCGAGATCGGCAAGCAGATCGACGCCCTCGAAGCCAAGCGGAAGGATTATCAGGAATGGCTGGCGGAGCGAAACCGCTTCCTCGACGGCGCATCCACGATCATCGTCGACATCTATGCCAAGATGAAGGCTGACGCTGCCGCCGCGCAACTCGCTCAGATCGACCGCGATTCCGCTGCCTCGTTGATCGCCCGGCTGAAATCACGTCAGGCCAGCGACATTCTCAGCGCGATGCCGCCAGCCACCGCCGCTGAAATCACCAACTTGATCGTTCAAAAGACCTCCGCCGGTGGTTCGATGGACGAGAAGCAGGTCGCGGAGAGCAAATCGTGAGAGCTTTGGCCGTTATTGCGCTCGCCGCCCTGGCCGGCTGCTCGACGACGCGCGAGGACGCGTTTCGCGAGCCGGCCCTGTCGCCGGTTGGCGCCGGGCTCTATGAGAATCCGCCGATCGTCGCCCAGCCGGCCGCGTTCCCGGCCGCCGGACCGCGCACACCGCATTCGTTGTGGAGCGACGAGCGTGCCGACTTCTACCAGGATCCTCGCGCGCTCGGCGTTGGCGATATCGTCACGGTGAAAATCCAGATCCGCGACCAGGCATCGCTCGACAACAATTCCGAGCGTTCGCGCAAGTCCGGCATCGACTCCGGGCTCGATCTGGCTGGAACTTTCGGCCAATACACACTGCCGACCGTTGGGGCGACATTGGGCGCCAACGGCAAGTCCGACATGGCCGGCAAGGGCAGGATCAAGCGGTCCGAGGACATCGATCTGTCGGTCGCGGCCGTGGTCGGCCAGAAGCTGCCGAACGGCAATTTGTTCATCAGCGGCCAACAGGAAATGCGGGTCAATTTCGAGGTCAGGGTGCTGTCGATCGCCGGGATCATCCGGCCCCGCGACATCCTGGCGAACAACACCATCGCATATGACAAGATCGCCGAGGCGCGGATTTCCTATGGCGGCCGCGGCCGCATTACCGAGGTTCAACAGCCCGGTTGGGGCCAGCAGATCTACGATATCGTCGCGCCTTACTGAGACCTGCCGCCTTTCCGGCAAAGCCGCGGATCGGCCCGGGCAACCGGCGGCTGTACCCCCGCAAGTCTCGCGACAGCCAGACCCGATATCGCTCGGTCGTCGGCAAAGGCATCGCCATGAGGGCGCTGCCGCCGACGCGTGAGTGGAGAGGGGTCGTCGCATGGTCGAGATCGGCACTTCCAGCAAAAACAAGACAGCGCCATGAAGGGTGACGGACTGATTCCGACCGTCGTGGTGGTGGTGATTCTGACTCTCGTCGCGGGCGGTGGCGGAGCGTTCCTCGGCAGTATGCTCGGCAAGTCCGGGGCATCGCCGGAGCAGAAAACTGAGCCTGCCACGCCGCCGGTCGAAACGGCGAACGAGGTCGACAGGGGCGATAGCGACCTGGCTACGGCGGAGCATGACGAGACGCCGCTCCGTCTGATTCCGCTAAAGCCGATCCTCACCAACATCTACGCGCCCCCGCGCACCTGGCTTCGCATCGAGGCTTCGCTGGTCCTGAAAGACGATGGCAGCGTCAACGCCGATGTCCTCGCCGCGGAGATCGAATCGGATACGCTGGCATTCCTGCGTTCGGTCCAGCTTGCCCAGATCGAGGGTACGCGCGGACTGCTTCATCTGCGCGAAGACCTGCGCGAACGGGCCCGCCTGCGCTCACCGGCGGTCATCGACTATCTCATCCAGACCATGGTCGCCGAATGAGACCGCTGCTCTTTCTTCTCGCCATTCTCTTCGCCACGCCGGCCTTTGCGCAAACCCCCGATCTATCCGGGCTGGCAGCTCTGATCCCTGCCGGGGATTCGAGCGCGTCGGGCCGCATCGTGCAATTGTTCGGCATCGTCACGATTCTGTCGGTCGCGCCGGGGCTTCTGGTGATGGTCACCTCCTTCACGCGTATCGTCATCGCGCTGTCGATCCTTCGCGCCGGAATTGGCCTGCAGACGACGCCGGCAAACCTCATCCTGATATCCCTGTCGCTGTTCATGACCTTTTTCGTCATGGCACCGACCTTCGACCGCGCCTGGAACGACGGTCTGCAGCCGTTGTTGAACAACTCGATCAGCGAGGAGGACGCGTTCTATCGGATCACGGATCCGTTCAAGGACTTCATGCTGACCCAGGTGCGACCCGCGGATTTGGCGCTATTCGGAGACATTGCCGACGCGACCAGCCGCACGCGGGTCGAGCCGGCCGAGCAGGGGGCCGCCGACGAGCGCGACGTCGCATTGCGGGTTCTGATTCCGGCCTTCATGATCTCCGAGCTGCGACGCGGCTTCGAGATCGGCTTTCTCATCGTGCTGCCATTCCTGGTGATCGATATGATCGTCGCGACGCTGACCATGTCGATGGGCATGATGATGCTGCCACCGACGATCATCTCGCTGCCCTTCAAGATCCTGTTCTTCATCCTCATCGACGGTTGGAACATGCTCGTCGGATCGTTGGTCCGCTCGTTTTTCTGAATGCGCAGGGCGGGCCCGAACGCACGCGGTCGGGCCGCTTTTTCACATTTGGTTAACGTTAAGAACCTAGGTTAACGCTCGACGGTACCGAACATGATGACGCGGACCTTGATTTAGCAAAAAGCCCATGAAGGGCGACTGCGCCATTAAGGGTAATGGAATGACGAGTATCAACACCAACGTCGCCGCGATGACGGCTCTGCAGACGCTGCAGCAGACGAATATGGCTATGGACAATACCCAGAACCGGATCTCGACTGGACTTCGTGTCGCGGAGGCGAAGGACAACGCGGCCTACTGGTCGATTGCCACCGGCATGCGTTCGGACAACCAGGCCATGTCGGCGGTATCCGACTCGCTCGGCATCGGCGCGGCCACGGTCGACACCGCCTATACCGGCCTTGCCGCCGCTAAAGACGTGCTCAACGAAATCAAGGCCAAGCTGACGACCGCGACCAGTGATGGCGTCGACAGGTCCAAGGTGCAGTCGGAAATCACCGCGCTACAGGAACAGCTGAAGACGATTTCCGATTCGGCGTCCTTCTCCGGTCAGAATTGGCTCAGCAACACGGCCGCGACCACGCAGAAGGAAATCGTTTCGTCGCTGTCGCGCGATGCCAGTGGCAAGCTCGCCGTCGGGTCGATCAAGGTCGACATCGTCAGTATCCGCCTCTTCGCCGCCAATGCCGGCATTCTCGACAAGACCATCGATATCGATCAGTTCGCTGCGGCAACCGGCACCTCGACGGTCGAGACGACGGCGGTTGCCTTCGGTGCCGACAACAAGATCTCGTTCAGCATCTCGCAGAACGGCGCCGCTGGCCGCGCTGTGGAGATCACCCAGGCGACCCTGACTGCCGCCGGCCTTGCCAGCTTCACGATCAAGTCCGACAACGACCTGGCGGCCGTCTACAAGCAGGCACTGAAGGACGCCGGCATCCAGGGCATCGACGTGACGATCACCGCAGGCGCCTTGAGCTTCAACTCGCTCGAAAGCTTCACGGTCAGCGCCGCGACCGCTTCCGGCACGACCCCGCCGGCTGTGGCAGATCTTGGTCTGGCGGCTGTCGATACAAATGCCGCTGCCACTGGCACCTTCTCCACGGCGGTCGATGCCATCGACATCTCGGTAGCTGGCGTCACGTCGGGACAGGTTCAGGCCTATATCCGGGTGGTCGACGAGGCGCTGTCGCAGGTCACCACCGCGGCATCCAGCCTCGGCGCCGTTCAGAACCGGGTGGAGATGCAGACGAACTTCGTCTCCAAGCTTATGGACACAATTTCCAAGGGCGTCGGCGCTCTTGTCGATGCGGACATGACCGAGGAGTCGACCCGTCTCAAGGCGCTGCAGACGCAGCAGCAGCTCGGTGTTCAGGCGCTGTCGATCGCCAACACCTCCACCCAGGCAATTCTGCAGCTGTTCCAGGGCTAAACCACCCCCAACAGCTCTGTCACTGCATGAAAGGCCGCTCCGCAAGGGGCGGCCTTTTCCGTTGGCGGCATGGTTCGATCGCTTGGACGCTCTGGGTTGCTATCTGTCGGATTCCACAAGCGTGGATGTTACCTTTCATTAACTATACCTCATTCCGATTGGTTAACCATAAGAAGATGGAGTTTCGGCAGAAGCAGAAAGGATCGTGTTGCTTTAAGGAGCTGGAAGGAAATCGCCCGTTATATCGGAGGCATAGCGAAGTGGTCGGACGGGAAAACCAGATCACAGGCATGATGCCGACTCGCTATCCCGGCCAACCCGGACTGTCTCATCCCAATTTTGTATTCGCGTAACGGGAAGACACCCTACTATGACCAGCATCAACACCAACACTTCCGCCATGACGGCTCTCCAGAGCCTTCAGATGATCAACTCCTCGCTCGACCAGACCCAGGCCCGCATCTCGACCGGCTTCCGTGTCGGTGAGGCGAAGGACAACGCCGCTTACTGGTCGATTGCCACCACCATGCGCTCGGACAACCAAGCCATGTCGGCGGTATCCGATTCGCTCGGCATCGGCGCGGCTACGGTCGACACCGCCTATACCGGCCTGACCGCCGCCAAGGACGTGCTCAACGAGATCAAGGCCAAGCTGACGACGGCGACCGGCGAAGGCGTCGACAAGGCCAAGGTGCAGTCGGAAATCACCGCGCTGCAGGAACAGCTGAAGACGATTTCCGATTCAGCGTCCTTCTCGGGCCAGAACTGGCTCAGTGATACGGCTGCGACCACGCAGAAGGAGATCGTCTCCTCGCTGTCGCGTGATGCGGCTGGCAGCCTCTCGGTCGGTTCGATCAAGGTCGACATCGCCAACATCCGGCTCTTCTCCGCCGATGCCGGCATTCTCGACAAGACCATCGATATCGATCAGTTCACTGCGGCAACCGGCACCTCGACGGTCGAGACGACTGCCGTCGCCTTCGGCGCCGACAACAAGGTTTCGTTCAGCATCTCGCAGAACGGCGCCGCTGGCCGCGCTGTGGAGATCACCCAGGCGACCCTGACTGCCGCCGGCCTTGCCAGCTTCACGGTCAAGTCCGACAACGACCTGACGGCCGTCTACACGCAGGCACTGAAGGACGCCGGCATCCAGGGCGTCGAAGTGAAGATTGCCGCCGGCGCGGTGAGCTTCAACTCGCTCGAGGGCCTCACGGTCAGCGCCGCGACCGCTTCGGGCACGACTCCGCCGACAGTGGCTTCCCTCGGACTTGCGGCGACAGACACCGTTGCTGCCGCCACTGGCACCTTCTCGACCAGCGTGGACGCTATCGACATCTCCACTCCGGGCGTGACGTCCGGGCAGGTTCAGGCCTACATCAAGGTCGTCGACGAAGCACTGTCGCAGGTCACCACCGCGGCATCCAGCCTCGGCGCCGTCCAGAACCGCATCGAGATGCAGACGAACTTCGTCTCCAAGCTCATGGATACCATCTCCAAGGGCGTCGGCGCTCTTGTCGATGCGGACATGACTGAAGAGTCAACCCGTCTCAAGGCGCTGCAGACGCAGCAGCAGCTCGGTGTTCAGGCGCTGTCGATCGCCAACTCCTCCAGCCAGTCGCTGCTCTCGCTCTTCCGGTAAACCTCCGCCGGAAATAGACAGCACGACATCTGAACGGGTCCGGCCTCCAAGGCCGGGCCCGTTTTCGTTTGCCTACAGTCCTGCGGCTGCCCTTACGTAATTCTTGGGGAAGGGCGTTAACTTTTTGTTAACCGTGGTCTCGCGCAAGCTTCGGTCGGCATGGTCCGGCCGATCGCATACCGTGCCACCGGAAAATCGTAGGGTTAATTCATGGCGCTCGCCATTAACGGACAAGCTCAACAGCTTTTCAGCAGTCTCTCCTCTCTCGGCCCGAGAAAGCTATCGGCTCTCGGCCTCGTCGGATTTCTCGTCATCGCGCTCGTCGGCCTCGGCAGTTACTATTTGTCCCGTCCGGACATGGAGACGCTGTATTCCGGCCTCGATCGGACCGATGTGACCCGGATTGGCGCGGCGCTGACCGAGGCTGGCATCTCCTTCGACGTCAGTGCCAAGGGAGACGCCATTCTGACGCCTTTCTCGCAGACAGCTCCGGCGCGCATGCTGCTGGCCGAGAAGGGATTGCCGCGCTCTGAAAACGCCGGCTACGAACTCTTCGACAATCTCGGCTCGATCGGCCTGACCTCCTTCATGCAGGAAATCACCCGCGTCAGGGCGTTGGAGGGGGAGATCGCCCGCACCATCCAGACCCTGAGAGATGTCCGCGCCGCGCGTGTCCACATTGTCCTGTCGGACGAGGGTTCGTTTCGACGCGAGCAGCGCAAGCCGTCGGCCAGTGTGGTCATCCGTACCGACAGCTCGCAGGATTTCGGCTCCGCTCAGGCGATTCGCTCGCTGGTCGCATCGGCCATTCCCGGCATGACGCCTGGCGAGGTGACGGTGCTCAACGCCGATGGCACGCTGCTCGCATCGGGGGACGATGCCGCCTCCGCCGCGCCCGGCAAACTGCTCGGTATCGAGAGCGTGGTGTCCAAGAGCGTCGAGGAATCGATCCGGCGCACGCTGGCGCCTTATCTTGGCATCGGCAATTTCCAGAGCAGCGTCTCGACAAGCCTCAACACCGACCGCAGGCAGGTGAGCGAGCGGATTTTCGATCCCGAGAGCCGAGTGGAACGCTCGACGCGCAATATCCGTGAGACGGCGCAGAGCCAGGATTCGACGAGCCAGGCACCCGTCGGGGTCGAGCAGGACGTTCGTGCCGCGGGCGAGACGGCGACGGGGACGGGCGAAAAATCGGTGGACGAAAAGGACCGGCGCGAGGAGCTCACGAATTACGAGATCAACGAGAAGACGATCTCCACGACCAGCGACGGCTATGAGGTCGAGCGCCTGTCGATCGCTGTTGTCATCAACCGTCAGCGTATCCTGGAAGCGATCGGCGAGAACGCGACGGATGATCAGGTCGATGCGCGCATCGCTGAGATCGAGTCGCTCGTCGCTTCCGCCTCGGGCTTTTCTAGCGAACGCGGCGACCAGCTCAAGGTGACCGCCGTCGATTTCCTCGACACCGGCAGCGCGCTCGAGCCGATCCCCTCACCAGGGTTCGGCGAGATGTTCATGCGCCAGTCCGGTACGCTGATCAATGCGCTGACGATCCTTGCCGTCGCCGTGCTGCTCATCTGGTTCGGCTTGAAACCCGCGATTCGAGCGATCGTCGCGATTCCGCCGGCCAAGGACGAGAACGAGGTCGATCCCTTCGACTCGCCCAATACCGACCTTTTGAACAGCCTGAACTTCGACGTCGGCGCCGCACCAGCTTCCGACGATATAGCTCAGATGGTCGGGATGGACCCGGCCTATCTTGAGGATTTGACCCGCAACCAGGCGACGTCGCCAAAGGCGCGTCTCGAAAAGCTCGTCGATTTCGACGAGGAGCACGCGGCGCAAGTTCTCAAGCAGTGGATACACCAAACACAGGCGGCGTAATACATGCTCCCTCTCGCGCACTACCTCCCGGAATTCGACGCGGACGACGGAATGCCATTCGAGAGTCTGGCGCCCGTGAATCGCTCAAGCAAACCGACCTTTGAGCATCCGATCCTGGTTGCCAGCCGCGATGTCGAGACGGGGACTGCCGTCCCAGTCATTTCATCACCTATTCCGGAAATCCTCGAGGTCGATGAGGTCGACGAGCTGGTCCTGCCTGAAGCAGGGATGCCCGACCTGACGGGCGAGGCGCATTGGCCGGCGACGGACATGCCGGAGTCGCTCGACTTCGGCGACGGAACCGACGCCTTGCCGGGCTTGGACGCGGACGTCGACGGCGCCGAAGAGCCCGATGACGGGCGCCTCGCGTTGCAGGCGGAAATGGATGCAGCGATAGAGGCCGCCCGGGCCGAGGAACGCGAGTTGGCCGAAACGGCCCAATCCGCTGCGATCGAGGCGGCGCGCGCCGAGTGGGCGACGGCCGAAGGCGAGCGGCTTGCGACACTACTTTCAGGTCGGCTCGACCGGATCGAGATGGTCGTGCGGACCACCTTAGCCTCCGTATTGAGACCAATCGCCGTCAATACCCGCCGGCGGCAAAGCGTTCTGGAACTTGCCGACGCTACCCGCATGCTGATCGGCGATGGCAAGGCGTTGTCGGTTCGCGCGACCGGTCCCGCCGATCTCCTTACTGCCCTTGACGAAGCCTTGGGCACCGGCCGCGACTTCGTGACGTGGCAGAGCGACGAGACCCTGGTCGACGTTCGCATCGAGTGCGACCAGACCGTCATCGAGTCACGTCTGCACGGCTGGCGCGCGGCACTGGAAGAGGCCCTCGCGTGAGCGAACAGTCCGAGGCGGGGCATCTCGAGCGCCAGGAAATCATTATCGTCCGTCGCCGGGCCCACACCGAGGAGGCGCATCACGGTGGCGTCTGGAAAATCGCCTTCGCCGACTTCATGACGGCGATGATGGCGTTCTTCCTGGTTATGTGGCTGACCAACGCCTCGGACGACGCGACACGCAAGCAGGTCGCGCAGTATTTCAACCCGATCAAGCTGAATGATGCCTCGCCGGCGAGCCGGGGTGTCGAGAGCAAGGACGACGGCGCCTCGCGGGACGCCAACGACCAGGGGCAAAGCCGCGCCGAGACCAATGGCGACCCCAACGGCATGCCGCTGGCGGGCGATCAAACCGGCGGCGAAGAGCAGGCGTTGTTCCGCGATCCTTACGCGGTTTTGGCCGAGATTGCCGCGGAGAGCGTCTCCAGCAATTCCGGCAAACTCCAAGGCAAGCCTGATGGATCGGGTCTGCCCGGGCTCAATGGCGGCGATGCCTATCGCGATCCGTTCGACCCCGCGTCATGGCAGCTCACGCCCAACACGGTGGAAAGCGGCGGGCAGACCGAAGCGCAGCCTCCGGCCGAATTCCAGACTGCGGTTCTGCCGCCAGAAAATTCGGCGCCGGGCGATCAGACCGTACAGGACATCGCTCCTGTGGAGGACGTGGCCGATGCGGCATCGGACGAACAGGTCACTCCCGGCGAGCCGGCCGATCCGACAGACGGCGCCGATGCGGCGTCCGAGCACGCGACTGCGATCAGGTCGGAGATCGAGGCGGAACTGGCCAAATCGGGGCAGGCTTTGCCGCCCAATATCGAAGTAACTGCCGGGGAGGGCGGCGTGACGGTCTCCCTCGCCGACGATCTCGCAACCGGCATGTTTCAGATCGGATCGGCCAAGCCGACGCCGGAGGCCGTGGCGATGATGGAGAAGATCGCAGCGGTCCTTGCCCGGCGCGACGGCGACGTCGTCATTCGCGGTCACACCGACGCGCGTCCGTTCCACAGCGCCGAATACGATAATTGGCGCCTATCCACCGCGCGGGCCCATATGGCCTATTACATGCTGACCCGCGGCGGTTTCGACGAAACCCGTATCAAATCGATCGAAGGTGTGGCGGACCGCGATCCGAAATATCCCGACGATCCGGAAGCTGCCGGCAATCGGCGGATCGAGATCCTGCTGATCGAGCCGGTCGCGTGAACTGGCGGTTTGCTCGATGTCTTGGAAGGACGGTTGCGGCGGTCTTGATCGCTGCGGCATCGGCCGCTGTCGCCGAGCCGACGGCGCCGCCGACCGCGGTGGTCCAGCCGGATGCTGAAGCGGCCGCCACGCGGGTCCGTGCAGCGGGCGAAGCGGCTAAGTCGGCGGAAATCGCGGTTGCGGCTCAGGACGAGGAACCCGCCGATCCGGAGCCATCGAAATGGCCGCGCGAACGCGCCCCGATGCCATACGAGATCGTCCGTTCGCTTCAGTTCCTCCAAGATCAAGTGGCGCGTGGCAACGGGCCTGCTATCCGCGTGCAGTCGTTGCTGTTGAGGCGTTACGGTCCGACCTTCCTCGGACTGAAACCGGAAACCTGGGAGGATCCGCGCAATCGGCGTGCCGCGGCGCTGTTCGTCCTCAGCGGTGGGCCGCCGTCCGTGCTGCGGGGAATCTTGGCACGGTTGACCCTTGCGCCAGAAGATCGCCCGTTGCTTGAAGGGGCGCTGGCCTATGTGGAGAACCGCAGCGCGGATGCCGAGAAAAAACTATCCGTAGTTGATTTGACCCACGTGGAGAGTGGCCTTGCGGCACAGGTCAATCTGGCCGTTGCCCAATTGCAGCAGGCGGACAAACCGGCAGAAGCGCTGCGGCGTCTTTCCCAGGTCATGTTGGTCGCGCCAGGAACCTTGCTGGAGGAGGCGGCGCTCCGTATGGGCGTTTTGCTCGCCGAGCAGACCGGGGACCAGGTAGCCGCGAACCGCTACGCTCGGCAGTATTTCGATCGCTTTTCCGCCTCCGCTTACGCGGGTAATTTTCGCGCTCGCTTCGCCGCTGTCTATGCCGCCCGACCGGCGGGAACGGAGGATGCGGTCATCGCGACGATTGCCGACGCGACAGCGACGATTCCGCGCTTGGAACAACTCGGTATCTATCTGGCTGTCGGACGGCGGGCCCTGGTGGCCGGAAATTTGACGCTGGCGAACAAGGCAGCGGCGAAGGCGCTGACCTATGACGAAGCCGGGGAGAGCGAGCGCCAGCGGGCGCTGCTCTACGAGGTCGCGTCGACATTGACGGAACGCGACTTCGCCGAGGTGAAGGCAACGCTCGAGGCCATCGATCCGGACGCGCTGCACCCGGCCGACCGCAAACTTCGCAACGCCGCTATGGATGTGCTGAGCGAAATGCGCAAACCCATGGTTGCCGGCATCGTCGGCGCTGAGGCTCCGCAGGAGGCCGCGACGCTGTCGCCGATTCTCGCGCGGGGCGCGGCAATCCTCGACGCTGTTCGCGACGATTTGAAAAAGGCTGCACCATGACCGCCCCCATACCCGCCCATACCGAATCACAGTCGCTCAATGCACAACGACCCGCCGGCAGGGGAGCGGGAAGCCAGGCCGGTTCCGGTGAAAGTTTTCAGTCGGCGGTGGACGCCGCGGGGAAAACGGGAGGCCGCGACCCACGGGATATCGTGAGCAAGGATGGTCAGGATCCGCATGTCGACGCGAATGGGCACGGTGATCCCAGCGAGACGGAAGTTGAAACGGCCCTCGCCAAACTTCTGGGCGAGTTCGATCAGACGAAACGGGCCGGCACCAGCCTTGAAACGCCCCCCTCCGACCAGCAAAAGAGTGAAGACGTCTCGCCGCTCACACTTCTGGGGACCCGCTCCGACAGCGGCCGGGCCCACGCCTTGGCGAAACCGGACGGCGTTCCGGCAACGGCCCCCGACCGAGCCGCCCGCGCCTTGGCGAAACCGGACGGCATTCCGGCCACGGACTTCGACCGGGCCGCCCGCGCACTGCCGAAACCGGACGGCGCGCCGACAACGGCTCTCGATCGGTCGAACCTGATGTCGAAAACCGTCGCGGTCCCCCATCAGGCCGAAGTGGCGGTCAGGCTGCTTGGTGGCAGCGTAGATGGTCGTCCGAATCCTGCTCGGGTTGACCTCGTCTCCATGCGCACCGATTTTCAACCGGCGGATACTGTCGCGCTCGACGGTCAGGTGCGCTCGGTCGGCCCGGCCCTCAGGGCGTCCGGTTTCGGACGTCTTCTGGCGTCCACCGATGCGCCAGTCGAGATGAATCGCACCGACGGAGCCGAGGCGTCCGGCGATGCGGACGGCCAGGAAGATGGCGAGGCGACACGGTTGCGCGGTGTTTCCGAGGCGGGATCGGCCGACAGAAACACTAGGGTCCCTGGAAAAGGCGGCAAGGGCCCACCGGATGGCGGGATGGCGACCGCTACCGCTACCGGGGCCTGGGGTGTCGACAATTCGAACGCCGATACGGCGGTCTTCAATGATCCGGCGGCAGGCGGACGGCCGTCTCGTCAGGTCGCGTCCGCCGTCACCAGCGCCTTGGCCGATCTTCGGCCGGCTCCGGGGACCGCCGGCGATGACGGGCGACTGCATCTGCGAGCTGGCGGTGCCGCGCTGAAGACCATCCAGATTCAGCTGCAGCCGGAGCAACTCGGCAAGCTCGACGTCACCATGCGGTTAGTGAACGGGCAATTGGCGATTCATCTAGTTGCGAGCAAGGCCGAGACGGCACTTCGCTTGAAAGATGACGCCGAGGGCCTGAAGACACTGCTTTCCAAGGCGGGCTTTACGGTCGACGAGGCGGCGATCAGCATCGCGGTTCGTGATCCTGCGACCCAGCGCTCGCCGTCGGCATCGCCATCCGCCAATGCTGGAACCGGCAGTGACGGTCGCCCCGGCGACGGATCCGCGGAAAACGAACGGTTCGAACATCGTCAGTCCTCGCGCGAAGGACGAGAAGGCGGACGGGAGTCAGGGTCACCGGCGTCGACGCCGGCTGCATCCCCGATCGCTCGGCGCAATCTCGACCCCTCGACTTACCTCTAGTCCGAAAGATCGGCCCCTCGGCTCGATCCGCGCATGAGGAAATCGGTCGGCCGGGGAGGATATATCGGCAATTTCTCCGATCGGCGGCGATAGGTGGTCGGCCAAGTATTCGATATCGCAGGCTTTTTTCGCGAATGGCGACCATTAAGGTTTTGTTTACGAAAAAAATTCCTGAGTCGGATTCGATACTTAGCCGAAAATCGGGCAGGATGGTTAACGGACTACTAAATTTCAGGATAGGCGCAAGACTCGGGTCAGGTTAGGTCTTTGTTCATAGACATAACGTCGAGGCCGGAGGGAAATATGATCGTTGTAGTCGACAATCGTGAGCTTGTTACGAGTGGCTACCAGTCCTTGTTTGGACGCGAGGGCGTTTCGGCGGCCGGTTTCCATGCGGATGAATTCCGCGAGTGGGTGGAGACGGCGCCTGAATCGGATATTTCTGGCGTCGAAGCCTTCCTTCTCGGAGATTTCGACGAGCGCAAATTCTGCCCGCGTCTGATCCGCTCTCGTTCCAATGCGCCGATGATCGCGCTGTCCGAAAGCCGCAATTTGGACGGTACGCTCGATCTGTTCGCGGCCGGGGTCGACGACGTTGTCGCCAAGCCGGTTCACGTGCGGGAAATTCTGGCCCGGGTAGGCGCCATTCGTCGCCGCGAAAGCGCCGAGGATACGGGCACGGTGGTCGGAGAAATCGCTGTCTACCAGGATGGGCGAGACGCCGATGTCGCCGGTAAACCCATGGCGCTGCCGCGGCGCGAGCGCCGCATCCTGGAATATCTGGTCTCCAACCGCGGCCGTCGCGTCTCCAAGCAGCAATTGTTCAGCGCGATCTACGGCATCTTTGACGAGAACGTCGAGGAGAACGTCATCGAGAGCCATATTTCCAAGCTTCGCAAGAAGCTGAAAATGCGCCTTGGTTATGACCCCGTCTCGTCGAAGCGCTATCTCGGCTACGGGATTGGGGTTGAGTAAGGTCGAATTGGTTTCAAAAGTATTAACGGACAAAGGCTCTGCCAATATATTTGGCAGAGCTTTTTCTTTTTGGAATGTTATTTAAACGGAAGTTTCACAATCAGGTCGACGCAAGCTTCGCTCCCTATTCATGGCCGCCAAGTCATGGACATGGAGTAACGGACGATGAGCATAAACGGCGTCTTCAGAACGAGCGTCTCGGGGATGAACGCGCAGGCTAACCGCCTGTCGGTCGTCTCCGAAAACATCGCCAACGCCAGCACCGACGGCTATAAGCGCGGCTCCACGGAGTTTTCTTCGCTGTTGGTTGCGAACAGCGGCAACGAATACAACTCGGGCGCTGTTAAAACCCAGATTCGTCAGTTGATCAGCCAGCAGGGCGCCGTCTCGGCGAGTTCGTCGGCTAGCGATCTGGCGATCCAGGGAGATGGTTTCTTCGTCGTTCAAGACGCGGCCGGTCGTGATTTTTATACCCGCGCCGGTTCTTTCGTCCAGCGCACCGAGGCCGAATCCAACAAAACTTACCTCGTGAATTCAGCGGGCTTTCGGCTGACCGGAACGTCGCTGGCGAGTGGCCAGACCGAACCGGTCGTGCTGCCGGTCGGCAAGCTGATGGCGCCCTCGGCAACGACGGCGGCCGACCTTTCTTTGCAGTTCCCCGCTTCGGCAACCGCCGTCGGCATTGTCAACACACCTGCTGACAATGCCGCCGACAGCGTCTTCAGCAAGAAGCTGTCGCTCGTCGTTTACGATAATGTCGGCCGGGAGAGAACGCTCGACGCGTATTTCACCAAGACCGCGGGCGACCCGTCGACCGACAGCACGTGGGAAGTCACGATCTACGATCGCGCCCAGTCGACCGGTGGCGGTTTTCCCTATGCCGGGACGCCCTTGACGAAGATGACCCAGGATATCGTGTTCGATAGGACAAACGGTCTTCCCGTCACGGCCCCCGCAGCTGGTACCATGACCCTGTCGGACGGGGCCGTCGTCGCGGTCAATTTCGGTGAGATTACCGAGTATGCCACTGACTTTAGCGCAAAGCTGAATGCAAACGGCAACCCACCCGGCGTCATCAGCGAGTTCGCGTTTACCGACGAAGGACAGATCAGCGGGGTTCTGTCCACCGGCAGCGTCATCCCACTCTACCAATTGAACCTCGCGCGGTTCCAGAGTCCGGATCAACTCGCGGCAGCTTCCGGCAATGTCTACAGCGCCACGTCGAATTCGGGAGCTGCCGAAATCGGAACTCCTGGCGGCAACGGCTTTGGCGGCCTTTTGTCCGGGGCGATCGAGCAGTCCAACGTCGATCTGGCTACCGAACTCACGGATATGATCGAAGCCCAGCGAAGTTACAGCGCCAATTCGAAGGTGTTCCAGACGGGTTCGGAAATCCTCGACGTACTCGTCAATCTGAAGCGCTGAGCCACACCCGGCCGGCGTCCCCCAAGGACTTTTCCACGTCATGTCGCTTCTTACCGCATTCTCGAACGCGCGCTCCTCGCTGGGAAGCCTCTCGGCGCAGTCGGCGCTCGTCTCACGCAACATTACCAATGCCGACAATCCATCGGCAACGCGGAAATACGCCACTCTAGGCACCGGCCGGCAGGGCGGTGTTCAGATCCTTTCGGTCGCCCAATCCCGCGATCAGGCGCTTTTCCGTTCGTTGGTCACCTCGAATTCGACGGTCGGCGCCGTCGAAGTGACCGCGAACGCGCTCGACCGAATCCGGGACGTGATCGGGGATGTCGACGCGTTCGATTCTCCGGCGGCATCGCTCGTCGGGCTTCAGAACGCCTTGTCGCAACTTGCCGTCACGCCGGAAAGTCCACCCTCCGCCGAGGCCGCGATCTCCGCCGCCAAGGACATGGCCAGCAGCCTCAACCGCGCAAGTTCGGCGGTCCAGAACATGCGGAAGGATGCCGATACGCAGCTTGCCCAAGCTGCGGCCGCCATGACCAAGCTTCTTGCCGAGCTCGAAACGGTCAACAAGCGGGTGACGGTCGGCACGGCTACCAATGCCGACATCACCGATTTCGTGGATCGAAGGGACCAGATCGTTTCCGAATTGTCGGGATATGTCGGTCTCAACGTGCAGATGCGGGCTGGGAACGACCTTGTCCTGACGACCGACTCCGGCATCACCTTGTTCGAAACGACGGGGCGCCCGATCGATTTCACGCCATCCCCCGCCTATAGCGCGACCGTCAGCGGTGGCGCGTTCAAGATCGACGGGGTCAGCGTCTTCGGTCCCTTAGCGCCCATGCCGATCAAGGGCGGCAGCGTCTTCGGTCTGTTGCAGCTGCGCGACGAGACCGCCATCACGTTCCAGGGACAGCTCGACGCGCTGGCATTCGCACTCGTCGACAGCTTTGCCGAGACCGAGCAAAATCCCGCTCCGCCCCCGGCCGTGCCGGACACAAATCGTTATGCCGGGCTGTTCACCGCCACGGGCATGACCACCGTGCCGGGCTCGTCCGCGGCGACCGTTGGCCTTGCCGGACTGATCAAGGTCGCTGCCGGAGTGGACAATACCGTCGGCGGTGACCCGATGCGTCTCAGGGACGGCGGAATTTCCCACGCGGACCAACCCGACGAAGCGCGGTTCGTCTACAACTCGAAGGGCGCGGGCGGGTTCACCTCCCGGATAAACGACCTCGTCGCCCAGTTTTCAACGACGCGAAGCTTCGACATCACGCTCGGAGCTGGTGGTACCGGAACGCTAGGCGACTACGCCGCCGCCTCCATGGGATGGCTCGAGAGCCGCCGTGCCGAAGCGACTGCGGATGTCGATTACGGCAAGGTGCTTCTCGCCCAGACCCGGGAGACCCTGTCGAACCGGACCGGGGTCAACCTCGATGAGGAAATGACCCGACTTCTCGATCTCGAACGGTCCTACCAGGCATCGAGCAAGCTGATCTCCACAGTCGGTCAGATGATCGATGCCCTCCTTGCGATTGCCTGATCGGAGACACGATGTCGAATTTTCTCGTATCCAGCTATTCGCTTTCCACGGCCCCTCGCTCGTCTGTGTCCAGAATTCAGGCCGACCTCCAGATCGCACAGAAGGAGGTCACGACGGGGCGCTTCGCCGATGTCGGGCTGGCGCTCGGGGTTCGGACCAGCCAGGCGATCTCGCTGCGCGCCGAATTTCAGAGCACGAACCGTTTGCGCGAGGCCAATGGCCTGATCAGTCAACGTTTCGACGTCATGCAGTCTGCCATGACGTCAATGGCCGCGACCGCAGACGCGTTCATGAGTTCGTTGATCGGCAACGGAACCAGTACGCCGGGCGTTTCAGCCACGGTTCAACAAGCGGCCGCCGGTCTCCAGCAGTTGATGGCCGCGTTGAACAGTTCGACCGGATCGCGCTTCCTGTTCTCGGGGGCGGCCACGGAGAAGCCGCCCATTGCCTTTCAGGCGGTCGGGGGCGGCGACACTCGTACCTACGAGGACAATTCGACCGCAAAGCAGGCGACGGCCGACGCGTTCCTGGCGAAGTTCGGATTCAATCAGACTGATCCGGCGGTGGAAACGATCAGCGCCGCGGATCTGGGCGATTTCATCGACACCGAGTTCGAGGATCTGTTCGCGCTTGCTCCAACCGCCGGTCTGGGATGGGGCAATTGGTCGAACGCGGATGGCACGCCCGTCTACAACGTCATCAATGGCGAAAGCCAGATCAATGTCAGCTACGCGGCCGATGCCGCCGCGTTCCGTAACATTACCAAAGCTTACGTGATGCTGGGCGACCTTGGCGCTCTCGGAATGAACGAGGAGGCACGTCAGCTTGTCACAAGCCGGGCGGTCGAAAGTCTGAGTCTGGGATTGTCACAGTTGAAGACGATGCAAAGCGAGATCGGCGCCAGCCAAGCTCGCCTGGATCGAGCCGACCAGTCGCTGAAAGGCCGCAGCACCGTTCTGAACATGTCGATCACTTCGATTGAGGAGGTTGACCCATACGAAGCTTCGACGCGGGTAACCAATTTAATGAACTTGCTGGAGTCTTCCTATGCGCTGACCGCGCGGATCTCGCGCCTCAGCATCTTGAACTACCTGTAGGGACGGAGGCGGGCGCCCGGATCTGATGATCCGGGATGCAACAAGAACATTCGGCGGGATAGGGGTTCCGGCTCGCCGCTCGCAAGAAAAGACAGATCGCAAGACCCGGCTCGGCGCGAATGCGTCATCCGGGTGGGCAACAAGGGGTTGGAATGTATCAGTTCTCTTACGCGGAAGTGGCTCAGGACGTCGAAGTCGATGCCCGCGATCGTGAGCGCCAGGCACTCGATCATTCGATCGCGCTGCTCAAGACCGCCGAGGCCAACGGCCCGCGTTCGCGCGATGCCATCGAGGCGATCTACACCACCCGAAGCCTGTGGGCGATCCTCGTCGAGGATCTCGCGAGCGCCGAGAACGGCCTGCCGGACGAACTCCGCGCCGAACTGATTTCGGTCGGTTTGTGGATCATGCGCGAAGCCGAAGACATCCGGATCGGGAAGTCCCAGAATTTTAAGGGCATCATCGAGATCACGACGCTGATCCGCAACGGGTTGAACTGAGGATGGCAACGCTGCGCATCACGCTGCGAGCTGGCGAACGTATCTTTGTCAACGGCGCCGTTCTGAAGGTTGACCGCAAAACCACGCTGGAATTTCTCAACGACGTCACCTTTCTGCTCGAGAGCCATGTAATGCAGGCCGAACAGGCCACGACACCGCTGCGCCAGCTCTATTTTATCGTCCAGATGATGCTGATGGATCCGAACAGCGCCGCCGCCGCGCGCCAACTGTTCGGCAAGACCCTGGAGAGCATGCTCGGAACCTATCAAAACAGCGACATCGTCGATGGCCTCGCCGATATTGAGGGTCTGATCGAACGGGAACGGGCGTTCGAGGCGTTGAAACGCCTGCGCACGCTTATCCCGATCGAGGACGATATCCTGCGGATAACGGCATCGCCTGGGCCAGCCCGTACCAAGACACCCGAACTGCGGCTTGCCGCCGGAGGCTTTTGATGAGTATTGGCGCCGTCACCTCGACCCCACCTGCATCCGCCAGCGCGAGCCTTACCGCCGCGTCCAGCAAGAACGGCATGGATTACGACGCGTTCCTGAAGCTGCTGGTTGCCGAGATGTCGAACCAGGACCCGCTCAATCCCACGGATTCGACCGAATACATCGCGCAGTTCGCGAGTTTCGCCGGTGTCGAGCAGTCGATCAAGACCAACAAGAAGCTGGATTCGCTAATGATGGTGTCGGCGCTGACGCAGGCGAATTCGCTGATCGGACGGACCGCGACGTCGGCCGACGAGACGATCTCGGGCACGGTTGCCGCTGTGCGCGTCGTCGAGGGCGGCGTCGAGGCCCTGCTCGAAGATGGCCGGACATTGCCTCTCGCTCCCGGCCTGACGGTGGAGTAGACCAAATGAACCAAGCTGACGCTCTCGACATCGTCCAATCCGCCGTCTGGACTATCGTTACCGCCTCTGGCCCGGCGGTGGCCGCCGCCATGGGCGTCGGCGTGGTGATCGCCTTGTTCCAGGCGCTGACCCAGATCCAGGAAGTGACGCTCACCTTCGTTCCCAAGATCCTGGCGATCTTCGTCGTGATCGCGCTGACGGCGTCCTTCACCGGAGCGCAGGTCTACGCATTCACGCAGGAATCCTACTCCCGTATCGAAAACGGCTTCAACTGATCAATTCGCCGGCTTGGCTCGCGCCCGATAGCCGACGCCAGCCTTGAGCAATCTTCGTCTGCGACGAACGGAAAGCCGGGGAACGGTGTAAGGCGGTCATGACGATCGCCACGCATCTCCCGGCTGAACGCTTGCCGTAGAGAGTAGCATCATGGCCGTCGACACGCTGGACCCCGTATCCGCCGAAACCAAGGGCGGTCGCGATATCGGTTTCGCAATCGCGGTCGTTTTCGTCCTCGCAGTCCTCTTCGTCCCGATTCCGGCTTTCCTCATCGATCTGGGCCTGGCGCTGTCGATCGCCCTGTCGGTGCTGATCCTGATGGTGTCGCTGTGGATTCATAAACCCCTCGAATTCTCTGCTTTCCCGACCGTTCTGCTGCTTGCCACCATGCTGCGCCTGTCGCTCAACATCGCGACCACGCGCGTCATTCTGTCTCAGGGCCACGAGGGCGTGAACGCGGCCGGCCATGTGATCGGCGGATTTTCGCAATTCGTGATGGGCGGCGATTTCTTTATCGGTATCGTCGTCTTCCTCATTCTGATCACTGTCAATTTCCTCGTCATCACCAAGGGTGCATCGCGTATCGCCGAGGTCGGTGCGCGCTTTACCCTCGACGCGATCCCCGGCAAGCAGATGGCGATCGATGCGGATCTGTCGTCGGGCCTGATCGACGACAAGCAGGCGCATTGGCGCCGCAAGGAGCTCGAGGAGGAGAGCGCCTTCTTCGGCTCCATGGACGGCGCGTCGAAATTCGTGCGCGGTGATGCCATCGCCGGCCTCATCATCACCGCCGTCAATATTTTCGGCGGTATCGTCATCGGCATCAGCCGGCACGATATGGACGCGGCCAGCGCCGCCGAAGTCTTCACCAAACTGTCGGTCGGCGACGGGCTGGTTTCGCAGATTCCCGCGCTGATCGTTTCGCTCGCCGCCGGCCTTCTGGTGTCCAAGGGCGGGACGCGCGGCGCGGCCCAGACCGCCGTCATCGGCCAGCTCGGCTTCTATCCCCGGGCGCTCGCTGTATCGGCGATGTTGATGGCCTTGCTCGGCTTCATGCCGGGTCTGCCATTCCTGCCATTCATCATCCTCGCCGGGCTGCTCGCTTCGGTCGCCTATCTCGTCCCGAAACGCCGCAGGGAGGTGGTCCGCAAGGCGGACGCCGACCGCAACCAAGAGCAGGAAGTGGCCCGGGAGGCGGAACGCACCTCGGTGAAGGAATCGCTGAAGATCGTCGAGATCGAGCTCGTGCTCGGCAAGCAGACGTCGGCGCATCTTATGCTGCAGCGGGACGAACTCGCCCATCGCGTCCAGAAGATGCGCCGGCGGTTTGCCGGGCGTTATGGCTTCGTCGTGCCGGAAATCAAACTATCCGACGATCTTGCCATCGAAGCGAAATCCTACGAGATCAAGGTTCACGGAACGACGGTCGCATCGCAGCAATTGCGCCTCGGCGAACATATGGTGGTCCTCGGCGACGCTTCGGTGCCGGACGTGCCCCACGATCTGACCAAGGAGCCGGCATTCGGCATGCGCGCAGCCTGGATCCCGGAGAGTTTTTCCGCCGAAGTTCGGCGCCAGGGCTTCGAGCCGATCGACACGCTGTCGATCATGTTGACGCATCTGTCGGAGACGATCCGCAACAACCTCGCCCAGCTTCTGTCCTATAAGGACATGCGCTCCCTGCTGGACCGTCTGGAGCCCGAATACAAGCGTTTGATTGAGGAGATCATACCCACTCACATGTCGTATTCCGGCCTGCAGGCCGTCATGAAGCTGCTGCTGGCGGAGCGGGTGTCGATCCGAAACCTCAGTCTCATCTTGGAAGCGATCGCCGAGATCGCGCCGCATGTGCGCCGTTCCGAGCAGATCGTCGAGCATGTCCGCATGCGTATGGCGCAGCAGATCTGTGGCGACCTTCTGCACGAAGGCAAGCTCGGTGTCCTTCGTCTCGGCAATCAGTGGGATCTTGCCTTCCATCAGGCGTTGAAGCGTGACGCGAAAGGCGAGGTCACGGAGTTCGATATCGACCCGCGCCTTGTCGAGCAGTTTGCCACGGAAGCCACCAAGGTCATTCGCGAGAAGATGGATCAGGGCGAGATCTTCGTGCTTGTCTCCGCCCCCGACGCGCGGCCCTATGTCCGCATGATGATCGAGCGGATTTTCGTCAATCTGCCGGTCCTCTCCCATCTCGAGATCGCCCGCGGCGTCGACATCCGGGCCATCGGTTCGATCTCGTGACGGCGGAACTCTCTGACATCGTCTTCTCGCTGTTTCTGATCTTCTGTCGGATCGGCACCTGCCTGCTGCTCATGCCAGGTTTTTCGTCCTCCCGCGTTCCGTTGCAGGTCCGGCTGTTCCTGGCCTTCGCGATATCGCTGGCGCTGTCCCCGGCCTTGCTGCCGGTTCTGCAGCCGCTTGTGGCTGGGTCGGGAGACAATGCCCGGCTGTCGCTGATGGTGACCGAAATCCTCAACGGCTTGTTCATCGGACTACTGGGACGCAGCTTCATGATCGCGCTGCAATTTGGCGGATATGTCATCGCCAATTCCATTGGCATGGGCCAGTCGATGGGCGTGCCGATCGATGACCAAAGCCCGGCTCCGGCCGTGGCTTCGCTGGTGACGCTGACTGCCACCACGCTGATCTTCGTCCTGAACCTGCATGCCGAAATCGCCAGGGCTCTCGTCGCCTCCTACAGCGCGATGCCCGCCGCCGCGGGTTTTTCCGTGCGCGGCTCCCTCGTCAATATCACTGACAATCTCTCCGAGGCCTTCCTCTTGACTCTTCGGATTTCGAGTCCATTCGTCCTGTATGGCGTCATCGTCAATTTTGCGATCGGGCTGGCCAACAAGCTGACGCCGACGATCCCGATCTACTTCATCTCGCTGCCGTTCGTGCTCGCCGGCGGGTTGGTTCTGTTCGGCTATGTGATCAGCGATTTCCTGGTTCTGTTCATGCAGGACTTCGAGCAGTGGGTACTGACCGGATGAGCGAAAACCGATCCAAACTCCATCGCTTGGAGCGGCTGATGAAGGTGCAGGGCCAGAAGCGTCTGCTCGAGGAATGGCGCCTTGGACATCTTCGCAAGGAACGCAACGAGATCGACCGATCCGACTCCGAGCTGCTCGGCAGTCTCGGCACGACGTCGGAGCTGCACGGCCTGTTCATCGAGGCCAAGGTCCGCAATCTGCGGCGCAACGAGGCGGCCCGCCGGGTCAATCTCGAGCGCCAGACCGAGACCGAGAAGAAAATCCAGTCGACCCGCCGGTCCGAGAAGGGGGTCGAGAAATTGCGCGACGAAACGCGTCGATCGACGGTCGTCGAGGACGAGGCGAAAGACCTGGAAGTCGGCGTCGACGGATTTCTGGCCCGGAAGCGGACAAGCTTCGAATAAGGCCGGCGCGATACAAGAGGCGAACCTGCCGATCCATGAACCGACTGTCGCTGATGACCGTTTCCCCCATCCTATCCGCCGCGAAGACCGAGCCGACGCAGATCGCGCCGCGCGTTACTGATTCTCGTATGGTCAAGGATGCGGTCTCGACCGATTTCGCGACGATTCTCGACGCGGCGGCCCCCGATGTCACGTCGGAATCGCCGCCGGCACCGATCATCCCGCTTGTCGCCCATGAAGCGCGGGCTGTGCCGCCTCTCGAGCAGTTCGAGGGCTTCGTCCTGCGCAGCTTCGTCGAATCGATGTTGCCATCCGAAGCCTCCAGCTATTTCGGATCCGGCACCGCCGGCGCGATCTGGCGTTCGATGATGGCCGAGGAGATCGGCAACGAACTCGCCAAGGGCGGCGGCATCGGTATCGCCGCTTCGATCGCCAACAAGCCCGGTGGTGGCTTCGGCGCGATCGATGGCCGCGAGGCCGCCAGCGACAGCCTGAACCGCATGCTTCGACAAAACGACATCGCGCGGGCCGGGGCCATCCGCAAAGACAGCGCAGAATAGGAACGTCGACTTGGATACCATGCTCGCAAAGGCCGTTGATCGGCTCGAAACCGCCCTTGCCACCGAGACCGACGCGCTCAGCGCCGGCAAGGCGCTCGATCTCATGGAGATCACCGCCCGCAAGAACCAGAGCCTGCTCGAGCTCAGCCGTCTGGCGCGCCGAGCCGAGGCCTTGCAGGAAGACCCGGACGCGCGAGAGCGTTTGACGGGCCTTGCCAAAGTTATCGAGCAGAACCGCCGCGCGCTTGAACTGCATGTCCGCGCCAGTCACGAGATTTCGGCGCTGATCGCCCATTCGATTACCGACGCCGAATCCGACGGCACCTATAGCTTGCAGATCGGGCGCAAGGCCATTCGGTCGTGATCAAACTGGTGGCTGTCGGTCTCTGGGTCTGCGTTGTCGCCCTCGGATCCAGCTATGTCATGGCCTCGATGAACGCTGATGCCGCCACCGAAGGCACCGAGTCGACCTATTTCGAAGGGCTCGACTACCGCAAGACCGGCAATATCACCATTCCGATGATCGCGGACAATGCGATCCAGGGCTATATTCTCGCGCAATTCGTCTTCACCATCGACGGCAAGGTGGCCCAAAAGCTTCAGGTTCCGCCCGACCCGTTCATCCTCGACGAAGCATTTCGACGGCTGTATTCGACGGAGGGCTTCAACTTCGAGGAGCCGCAGCGCTTCGATCTGACCTCATTGACCACTTCGATCCGCGACGCGGTCAATGCCCGCTACGGGCAGGTGCTCGTGCACGAACTTCTGGTGGAGCAGTTCGACTACATCGCCAAGAAAGACATCCGCAACGGACGGCCTGAGACCCAGTAGAGTCACCCGCCGCGCCGCCCAGCGCCTGGATAATGGTCAGTAAGCGCGGAATGCGAGCGGAAAGCCGGTTCCCCGTTTACCTCATTTCGCGCTACTCGGTGATCGCGTAGTAACGGCCGGTCAGGCGCAGGATTTCCGCCCGGTTCGCGGCGACAACGGGACCGGTAAAACGCAAGCCGATCTGGAGTCCGCGGGTCCACACCAGGGTGGCCGGCTGAAACGTACAATCCACCTCGTCATAGAGCGCGATCTGGCTTGGCAAGCGGCGGGCGGCATATCGTCCGATACGCGCGCCCTTCGAGGAACGGTCGATCGCCGTGCCGTCCTCCAGGAATGTCCGATCCAGAGACACGATCTTGACCGGCTGGATACGGGTGCGCCGACGGGGCACCATGCGGCTATCGGAGCGCGGTGGGGTCGAATGCATCGTCATAGCACGCATCCTATCGCGGCGATGGCGAACAAATCCTCAACGCCTGGCGGGTCGGGTGGCTCTGTCCTTCGTGGGATTTGTCCAAGATCGACGTTATCACGGCGCTAAAACATCCAAACTTCGCTGGCTCCCCATTCAAGCTGTAGAAAACCTTAACCTGCGAATGCGATGTTCCCTGGTGGAAGCCTTCGACCGGCTTTCGTCGAATATCGAGGGTTCGAGGTTCTCTTGTCCACATCCATTCCCCATCAACTGACCGTCAAAGCGTGGCCACCGGCCGACTTGTATCCGCCCCCCCCGCGCTCCGACCGGATCGTGAATCTGGGCTTGGTAGGGCTGGGAATTCTATCGATTAGCTTCTTCTCAGCCGTCACCATCATATCCGCGCTGGACCCCAGTTATTTCACCCGCCCGCTGCTCGACCAGATGATCACCGGGTCGACGGACAAGCCAGGTGACTTGGTCGAGGGGGCAATACCGGTGCCCAAGCTGGTTCGGGCTGTCGCGCTGACGCCGCAGGATTTCCAGATCGTCATGGTTTTCGGTTCGGAAGCGCATCTGGCCTCGCCCGGAGAGCTCTGGCGCGTGAGGGTCGGGTCATTGGTTCCTGGGCTCGGTGAGATTCTCGCGATCGAGCCGGGAGAGAACGGCGGGACCGTGCGGGCCCAGAACGCGACCTTGACCGGCGTTCGCAACTGAGGGGTATACCTCGCAGCGTCCAGCCTGCTGTCGGTTGATCCCTTCGGCTACTTTTTCTCCAGCAGCACCTGACCCTCCTTGCGGAGGCGACCTTTGAGCTTCTCGGCGATCGCTGCGAGGAACACCGGCAGATCCACCTCGACGTGAACCGCATCGTCGAGAACGTCGAGGCGTCCGGTCACCGACTGGCCCATCACCCGTGCCCGGAAGTCGAGATGTTCGCCCGTCCAGACATCTTCGAACTTGACCATGCCGCCGAGCATGTCTTGACGCAGCTTGCCGAAACTCTCCTCGATCCGCGTGCGGGCCGCCTCGCGGCTCAGCTTGTGGGGAATGTCGACCTTGATCGTTTCGGCCATCAGGGGCTCCTTGTTGCAACAGCCCGGCATATGGCGACGGCGCTTTGGCTCCGCAACTCACGGTTCGCCGATGGATGTCGCTGACGACGAAAAAAGGGCGACCTCGCGGCCGCCCCTTCGCATTTGTACCAAAAGAAGCGCGCCGCTGCCTCAGCCGACCGTGGCCGAACGGGTCTGCCCGCCGCCGGACCGCCGGCGCCGGTTGCCGCCACTGGGCTTGGCCTTGTTGCCGGCCGCCGGACGCGCGCCGCGACCCTCGCCGAAGCGTTGGCCACCACCGCCGGGGCGTCGGCCCTGGGGCTTGGCGCCGCGAGGCGGGCGCTTCTCCTCGGGAGCGTTCAGATCGACATGGGCCGCGTAATCGGTCTTCTGCAAATCGAATGTCAGGCCCGTGAGCTTTTCGATCTGGCGCAGCTTCGAGCGTTCGGACGGATCGACCAGCGCCACGGCGATGCCGGATTTGCCGGCCCGCGCGGTGCGGCCGATGCGATGGACGTAGCTCTCCGGCTCTTCCGGCAGGTCGAAATTCACCACGTGGCTGATGTCGTCCACATGGATGCCGCGGGCGACGATGTCCGTGGCGACCAGCACGTTGATATTGCCGGACTGGAAGGCGGCGAGCGCCTTCTGCCGTGCCGCCTGGCTCTTGTTGCCGTGGATGGCGCCGGACTCGATGCCGGCCTTTTCCAGATCGGCGGACAGCCGGTTGGCGCCGTGCTTGGTACGGGTGAAGATCACCACCTTGGCGAATTCGGGCTGGGCGAGCTTTTCGATCAGCCAGAGCTTCTTGGCCTTCTGCGGCACGAGATAGACGCTCTGATCGATCTTTTCGACGGTAATGACTTCGGGCGTCACCTCGACCCGGACCGGCTTGGTCAGGATCTTGGCCGCGAGATCCTCGATCGAGCGCGGCATGGTCGCCGAGAACAACAGCGACTGGCGCTCCTTCGGCAATTGGCCGACGATCTTCATGACGTCGCGCACGAAGCCCATGTCGAGCATCCGGTCGGCCTCGTCGAGAACGACGTGACGGACCTCGCCCAGGATGATGGCGCGCTGGTTAACGAGGTCGAGCAAACGGCCTGGCGTCGCGATGACGATGTCGACGCCGCGGCGCATGGCCTCGATCTGCGGACGGATCGATACGCCACCGAAGATGACGTGGTGCGTCAGCTTGGTGCCGGCCGTGTAGGCCTTGACGTTGCCGGCGATCTGCGAGGCGAGCTCACGGGTCGGCGTCAGGATGAGCATCTTCGGCGTCTTCGGAGCAGGGCGACCGCCCTTTTCCAGAAGCGCATGGATGACTGGCAGCGAAAACGCCGCGGTCTTGCCGGTGCCGGTCTGAGCGACGCCGAGGACGTCGCGACCCTGCATCACGGCGGGGATCGCCTGCGACTGGATCGGTGTGGGTTGCGTGATGTCGAGACGCGCAAGCGCGTCGAGAAGCGTGTCGGCGAGGCCGAACGCCTTGAAATCGGTATGGGTCAATGGATGCCTTACGGGATGCGGACGATGCGTCCGCGAAAAAGTCGATCGTCTTCGCGCATGCGGACGGATCGACGGGCCGTGTCGAAATGCGAAACCCTCGACCGAAGCCGTGGGCCGATTCGATTGGCGCTGGCAAAAATCTCAAAACCTGGGAGGCTTCGGGAAACAAGCAGGCGCTGCGCGATCACGGCGTGATGCCAACGCATATCGGCTTTAATGTGCGGCGCGTCAAGGCTCTTTCGCACTGCGCCATGTCAAATGGCCGGCGATCGTCTCGCCGATCCGCCGCAAGAAGCTCATCCGCGCGACCGGTTTGGCGGCGTGCAGCGGCACGTCTCGCACGGTTTCGTCGCCGCGCGAGAACCGGATCCAGCCGAGCCGCTGGCCTTCCGCGACCGGCGCCACGACCGGACCATTGTCGATGATCGTCCGCGTCATGTCGGCGAGACTGCCCCGTGGCACCAGCAAGCGGAGTTCGGAATCGGCGACGAGGGACACCGTGTCGACCACGCCGTCGCTGACCGGCATTTCTCCGACTGGCTCGCCCGCCTTGATCAGCACCACCTCCTCGAAATCCTGCAATCCGTATTCCATTAACCGCCGCGTCTCGCTCGCGCGCTCGTCGGCCGATTGCATTCCGCTCATCGCCAGCATGACGCGCCGGCCATCGCGTTCGGCCGAAGCGACAAGACCAAAGCCGGCCCTGGCCGTGTGGCCTGTCTTGAGCCCGTCGGCGCCGACACGCAGCAAGGGGTTGCGATTCTGCTGCTTGATCCCGTTGAAGGTAAAGCTCTCCTCGGCGAAGAGCGGATATTCGTCTGGAAACTCGCGGATCAGATAGGCGGCCAGAAGCACCAGATCGCGCGCCGTCACATATTGCTCCGGGTCGGGCAGGCCGTGCGGATTGGTGAAGTGGGAGTTCGTCAGGCCGATCCGTCTGGCTTCAGCGTTCATCGTCTTGGCGAAGGCTTCGACCGAGCCCGCAATGCCTTCCGCCGCGACGATCGTGGCATCGTTGCCCGACTGGATGATGATGCCTTTGATCAGGTCGTCGAGGCTGACCTCGGATTTGAGCGGCAAGAACATCGTCGAGCCACCGGATTCCGCGCCGCCCTCCCGCCATGCTTTTTCCGAGACGGTGAAGCGGTCGTTGCGCTCCACGGTGCCTTGGCGCAATGCGTCGAAGATCACGGCCAGCGTCATCAGTTTGGCGAGGCTCGCCGGCGCGATCCTCTCGTCGACGTTTTTCTCGTAGAGCACCCGGTCGGTGGAAAAATCGACGAGGAGGGCCGTCGGGGCGGTGGTTTCGAAGGCGAAGGCGCGCAGGGGCAGTAGGGTGACGAGGGCGAAGGCAAGCATGACGAGCAGCGCCGGAAGTGATCTGGCCCGATGCGCCATCTGCTCCGCCCGCGTCTGACCCACTGCAATCGCCAGGGCTCCAGACTTTTCTGCCGGTCTCTTTGCGGCTTCGATCATTAGCCTCTCCGTTTCACTTCGTCTGCGACCGCTTACCGGCGTCGTGAGATGAAGGATGCACCCGATCATACGCAGTCTCGATTAAGAAGAGCGTGAAAGCTATCCCGCGGCCATCCCTGCGTCCGGATGCGATCGTGCGTATGTCGATTGCGAGACGATCAGTGCCAGGCGCAGATCTGGAAACGGCTTCACCCCTCGATCTCAACCCGCTGCATTTCCAGTTGCAGCCAATCGTCCTCGGCCTTCGACAGCGCGGCCCGGTTCGTGTCGACCGCGCTCGCGAGTTCGGCAAAGCGCTTGGCGTTCTTGGCGAAGAGCGCCGGGTCGGCCATTTCGGTCTCGGCCTTGGTGATCGCCGCTTCCAGTCTGGCGATTTCCTTCGGCAGGTTTTCGAGCGCGAATTTCTGCTTGAAGGAGAGCTTGGGGCCGGACCTCGTCGCGCTCTGCTGGGCACCCGAGCCACCTGAACGGCGCAGGGGTTTGGCCGCCGCGGTGCCGCCGGTGGCTTCGGTCTTTCGGGCCTCGCGCTTTTGGGCGAGCATGTCCGTATAGCCGCCGGCATATTCCAGCCAACGGCCGTCGCCGTCCGGCGAAATCACGCTGGTCACCGTGCGATCGAGAAAATCGCGGTCGTGGGAGACGAGAAGGACGGTGCCGGGATAGTTGGCGATCAACTCCTCCAAAAGGTCTAGTGTCTCCATATCGAGATCGTTTGTCGGCTCGTCGAGGACCAAAAAGTTGGCCGGCGTCGCCAGCGTCTTAGCCAAGAGCAGCCGAGCCCGTTCGCCGCCGGAGAGCTTGCCTGTGGGCGTGCGGATCTGCTCGGGGGTGAACAGAAAGTCGCGAAGATAGCCGACGACGTGGCGGGGCTCGCCATTGACCATCACCTGGTCGCCGCGCCCGTCGGTGATCGCATTCTGGACCGACAGATTGTCGTCGAGCGCCGCGCGCTTCTGATCGAGGAAGGCGAGATCGAGATTGGTGCCGAGCTTAACCTTGCCGGAATCGGGTTTGAGCTCGCCGATCAGCATCTTCAACAAGGTGGTTTTGCCGATACCGTTCGGACCGACGAAACCGACCCGGTCGCCTCTGGCGATTCGGGTAGAGAAATCGTCGATCAGCGTACGCTCGTCATAGGCCTTCGAGATTCCGACTGCCTCGATGACGAGCTTTCCGCTCTCGCGGGTGGCGCTGGCCTCCATCGACACCTGACCGACGGCGCGACGCGTGTCGCGGCGCTGCTGGCGCAGATCGTGAAGGGCGCCGAGCCGGCGCATGTTGCGGGTGCGCCGCGCGGTGACGCCGTAGCGCAGCCAGTGCTCCTCGCGCACGATCTTGCGATCGAGCTTCTGCAGGTCGCGTTCTTCCTCTTCCAGCACCTTGTCGCGCCACGCCTCGAAGCCGGAAAAGCCCTCGTCCAGGCGTTTGGCAGCGCCGCGGTCGATCCAGACGGTGGCCCGGGTGACCCGTTCCAGGAACCGTCGGTCGTGGCTGATCACGACGACGGCGCTCTTCATCTGCCGCACCTCGTCCTCCAGCCATTCGATGGTCGGCAGGTCGAGATGGTTGGTCGGCTCGTCGAGGAGGACGATGTCAGGTTCGGGCGCCAGCGTTCGGGCGAGCGCAGCGCGGCGGGCCTCGCCGCCCGACAGGTTCTCCGGCTTCATCTCCTCGGTCAGCCCCAGCGCGTCGAGGCACCGCGTGACCCGGTGCGGGTCGTCGGCCGGGCCGAGACCCGAGGTGACATAGGCGCCGACGGTCGTGAAGTCGCCGAAGTCGGGCTCCTGCGGCAGATAGCGCAGGGTCGTGCCGGGCTTCAGGAAGACCTCGCCGGAATCCGGCTCGACCTGCCCGGCGGCGATCTTCAACAGCGTCGATTTGCCGGAGCCGTTGCGCCCGACCAGCGCGATGCGCTCGCCGGGCAGGACGTTGAGTTCGACGCCGGTCAGAAGCGGCGTGCCGCCGAAGGTGAGGCGAACGCCGTCGAGGCGCAAAAGGGGAGGGGGTGCCATGGCGGCGTTCTAGCCGGGATGGCGGGAAGGGGGAAGAGCGGCGCGGCCGGGATCGCTGCTCCCCTTGGCACGGCGTTCCAAGACTGATGCAACACTTCAGTATAAGTTGTTTGAAAGATTCACGATCACGGTAAATTTTCGTTTACGGGCGAGGGCTAGTCTCAAGGGATGAGTTCCTGGACCTCGTCATCGCCGCGCAAACGTTTCGCTCGCCAGCCCAACCGGTTCCGGCGGAAACGGCGTACGTGGTTGCCGTATCGCATGATCCGGGATGCCGTATCGGTTGCCACGGTTTTCGCGGTCATGGTGGGTGTCGGTGTTGCCAGGGAGCAGGGATGGCTCGACCATCTCGACCGCTTGCTTCCCACACAGTCGCAATCGACCGGGCCGCGCTCTGCCGCACATCATATTCCGCTTTGCTCTGGTTCGGTCCGCGTGACCTGTGTCGTCGATGGCGACACGGGCTGGGAGGCTGGCACGAAATGGCGGATGACGAGCATCGACGCGCCGGAGGTCTCGAAGCCCGGCTGTGCGGCCGAAAAAAGCATGGGCGATCGGGCGACGCGGCGGCTCCAATCGCTGATGTCCGGCGGATATTCCTTGCAGGGCGGTGGACTGGATCGCTACGGCCGGCGGCTGGTGTCAGTGACCCTCGCCAACGGCCGCGATGCGGGCGAGGTGCTGATGGCAGAAGGTCTGGCGCAGCGATGGCCGAACAGCGGCAACAAATGGTGCGGCTGAACGGCCAGACCTGACCTGAATATCATCCAGCATCCGAGACGATCGCGCTCATTGAATTTCGCGCCGTCACGCCGAGAAAATTCCTCATAGTAAGAGGACAGTTCTTTAATTTTCGGAGGTTATGCCGGAAGGTTCAACAAGATCGGCACCGTGATGCGCATCGTTTTCCATCTGATCAGCGACCACAATATTCCGTTTGTGCTGCTTGCGGCATTGATGTGCGTCGTCGGCGCCGCGGTGACGATCAGCTTGTTTCGGCGCGCCCTGCAGAATGAGGGCCTGCGCCGGCATGGGTGGAACTTCCTCACGGCCGTCAGTGCCGGTTCAGCGATTTGGGCAACCCATTTCATCGCCATGCTGGGTTATCGTCCTTCCGCGCAGGTATCCTTCGATCCCGTGCTCACGCTGGTATCCATCCTGATCGCCGTCGTCGGCTCCGGAATCGGCTTTGCAATTTGCGCGAAATGGAAAAATCGGTCGGGAACGATTATCGGCGGCGGTGTCATCGGCCTCGCCATCGCCGCGATGCACTATGTCGGCATGCTGGCGTATCGCGTTGAAGGCCTGGTGTCGTGGAATCAGGCCTATGTCGCGGTTTCGATCGCGCTGGCGGTCGGCCTGTCCATAGCGTCTATCGCTGCCTCGCACCGCTGGGCATGCGGCGTGAAGCGGCACATCACGACGGCATTGCTGGGGGCCGCGATCGTCCTCCTCCACTTTACCGGCATGGCTGCATTCCAAGTCTCACCGATAGCGGGAGCCGGCGCCGGCGTGGACAGCGGTGTCTTCGCTGCCATGGCATTGTCGATTCTGATCGGTGCCATGATCATTCTCGGCACGGGCATATCCAGCTATCTCATCGACGATCGCACGCGCGCGGTGTCGAATGAGCAGTTGCAACGGATGGCATCTCACGATCCGCTGACGGGATTGGCCAATCGTCGGGCGCTGCGGGAGCGGATCGACGCTGGCTTCCTGTCGGGTGAGCATTTCGGGTATCTGCTCGTCGACCTCGCTCAGTTCAAGGCCGTAAACGATACGTATGGCCATGCTATTGGCGATATCCTTCTTGTAGAGGTGGCCGCTCGCCTCAAGCAGATCGTTGGTGCCGACGGTTTTGTCGCCCGCATAGGGGCGGACGAACTGGCAATCATCCTTTCAGGCACTGACGAGGATGCCGTCGGCATCGCCTACGAGATCCTTCTGGCGATCAGTGATCCGTTCGAGATTTTAGGCCATGTCATTGTCACGGGTTGCAATATCGGCATTTGTCGCGCCGAGCTGGCCGTAACCGCTGAAGGCCTCATGCAACAGGCCGACATCGCGCTTAACGAGGCCAAGCGTACGGGCCGCGACCGTGTGTTTTTCTACGAGGAGGGCATGCTCGAGAAAGTCGCGGCTCGCCATCAACTTGAAACCGATCTGAAATCCGCATTGGAAAACCAGGAGTTCCGTCTGGTCTATCAGCCGATCCGCGCTCTCGCGAGCGGGCAGACGATTGGGTACGAAGCGCTGATTCGATGGCATCATCCCACACGCGGTCTTGTGCCGCCCGCTGATTTCATCCCACTGGCGGAGGAGATCGGATGTATTGTGGCGATCGGCGGTTGGGTGCTCGCGGAAGCCTGCCGGGAGGCTGCGAAATGGGACAACGACAAGTATGTCGCGATCAACGTTTCCCCAGTGCAGTTTCGTTCGCCACTGCTGTTCTCGCATGTCACGCAGGCTCTGGCTACCAGCGGCGTGCCCGCTCATCGTCTGGAGATCGAGCTGACGGAAACGGCGATCGTCGCTCAGGGCGCGCGTGTCGCCCAGACGTTGGAGGCGTTTCGGGCACTGGGTATCACGGTGGCGATGGACGACTTCGGTACCGGCTTTTCGTCGCTCGCGCATCTGCGTGACTTGCCGCTCGACCGGATCAAGATCGATCGAAGTTTCGTGGCGACCGCGGCGACGGACAAAAATTCCATGGCGGTTCTTCGGGCGGTGACGCAACTCGGCCGGGATATCGGGATCGCGACATTGGGAGAGGGCGTCGAAACGGTCGAACAACTACGCTTGCTGGAATCCTTGGGTTGCGATGCCGCCCAAGGCTATCTCATCGGCAAGCCCGGAGCTGTCGAAGCCGCGTCGTTTAAAACCTCTGCTGACCCGAAATTCGCGGCCGCGGTCGCCCGGACGTGATTTGATCCTCCACCATCAAGGTCAACGCTCCAAGTGAGCTTCGTTGCGGGTGGTCGCCCGTTCCTTCCTCACTCCGCCGGCGCTCCGCGAGCCTCCGCTGCCGCGATATCGCGTTGCAGACGCGCCGCTTTCTCGGCGTTCGGCGTCGAGAAGCGGCCGAGGATCAGATAGGCGACGGGCGTGACGTAGAGCGTCGAGAAGGTTGCGAGGCCGAGGCCTCCGACGATCACCGTTCCGAGCGCCGCGCGCGCCTCGGCGCCAGCACCGGAGGCCAGCAGCAGCGGCACGCCGCCGACAACGGTGGCGATCATGGTCATGATCACCGGACGCAGCCGGATCAACGCGGCCTGCTCCGCCGCCTCACGCAATCCCATCCCTTCCTCTCGTAACTGATTGGCGAATTCGACGATGAGGATGCCGTTCTTGGCCATGATGCCGACCAAGAGGACGAGGCCGATCTGGCTGTAAAGATTAAGGCTGGTCCCGAAGAAATTCAGCGCGAAGATCGCGCAGGCGACACCGAGCGGCACCGTCGCGAGGATGATGAAGGCCGAAACGAAGCTCTCGAACTGGGCGGCGAGGACCAGGAGGATAATGACGATGGCAAAGCCGAACACCATCGCAAGCCCGCTGTTGGCCTCTCCGAGCGCCGCGGCTTCGGCCAGCGGAATCAGCCGCTGGTCGGCCGGCAGAATATCGGCGGCGAAAGCCTGCAGCGAGACCCAGCCGTCCTGGATCGCCATGCCGTCCGGCAATTGTGCGGCGAGCGAGACCGCGCGTGAGCGAGCCTCGCGGGTGAGCGCCGGCGCGATCGGCTTTTCCTCGATGCTGGCCACCGTCGACATCGGCACGATGCGGCCATCCTGAGCCTTCAGGAAGATGTTGGCGAGATCGCCCGGGTCGTTGACCGGTTGGCTGGTCGAAATCAGCTTGATCGACACCTGTTTGTCCTCGATGTAGGTCCGGCCGATTTCGCGGCCGTCGAGGAGCGCCTGCATGGCCGTGGCGAGGCCGTCGATGTCGATGCCGAGATCGGAGGCTCGGGCTCGGTCGATCAGCACCGAGAGCTGCGGCTGGGTAGCGTCTTCGGAGAGCCGTATGCTGCCCCAGCGACCGTCGGCCTGCATGGCCTCCTTCAGCCTGTCGGCGCTCGTTGCCAGCTCTTCGTAATTCTGTCCGGCGATGGCGAATTGCAGGCCGCGGCCGCCGCCGCGGATGCCGAGCGAATTCGGCTGGATCGCAAAGGCGCGCACGCCCGCCACCTGGCGCAGCTTGCCATTGATCTCGGCGACGATCGCCTGCTGCGAGCGTTCGCGTTCCGCCCAGTCGGCCAAGGTGACGACCAGGAATGCGGAGTTCGCTGAGCCGCGTCCCGAGATGGCGAAGACATTCCGGGCTTCGCCGGCTTCCACATAGGGAAGAACGATGTCCTCGATCCGGCGCAGCTGGGAATTGGTGTAGTCGAGGCTGGCTCCTTGCGGCGCGCTGACGCTCATCAGGACAAGGGCGCGATCCTCGCTCGGCGTCAGTTCCTGGGGCATCTGGAGAAAGGTGAGGTAGGCCGCGAAGGAGAACAGGCCGGCGACGACGACGACGAGGAGAGGAAGCGCGAGGCAGGCGCGCAGGGTGACGGCGTAGAGTCCGGCGAGACGTGTGCCGAGCCAACGCATTGTCCGCTGGAACCAACCCGGTCTCCGCTCGTCCTCGCGGGCCTTGAGGAAATGCGCCGCGAGCATTGGGCAGAGCGTCAAGGCGATGAAGGACGAAATGACCACCGCGATGGCGAGGACGAAGCCGAACTCGCGAAACAGGCCGCCGGCCGTCCCCGGCAGGAACGAGATCGGCACGAAAACGGCGGCCAGCGTCGCCGTCGTCGAGATCACGGCGAAGAACACCTCGCGGGTGCCGATGACCGCCGCGGCGTGGGGCCGGGCACCCATGTCGCGGCGCCGCACGATGTTCTCCAGGACGATGATCGCGTCGTCGACGACCATGCCCGTCGCCAATACCAGCGCCAGAAGCGTCAGGATGTTGATCGAAAAGCCGACGAGATGGATGAAGGCGATCACGCCGATCAAGGCGATCGGGATCGTCACCGCCGGAATGATGGTCGCGCGGACATTTAGGAGAAACAGGAAAATCACCAAGACGACGATGGCTACGGCCAACCCCAGCGCGACAGCCACCTCGTGGATCGCCCCGTTGATGAAGGTCGCGTCGTCGCTGGTCACGCGAACCGTGACGCCATCGGGAAGCGTGCGATTGAGATTGGCGACTTCGGCGTGGATTCCGGAGGAGATATCGAGCGTGCTCGATCCGGCCTGGCGCACGACACCGAGCCCGACGCCGGCCTGGCCGCTCACCCGGAGCTGGGAGGCTGCGTCGTCCGGCCCGAAACGTACGCTGGCGACGTCGGCGAGCCGCGTGCGGGCGTCGAGGAAGATGGCCTCGAACGCCTCCGGCGATGTCACGTTGGCGTCGGCGCGCACGATGAGATTCTGGGTCGGGGAGGCCAACGATCCGGCCGGCACGTCAAGCGCGGCATTTCGCAGCGCGTCGGCGACGTCGCCGAGCGTCAGCCCCCTTGTCGCCAATCTGTCGGGATCGATGTCGACATAGATCAGCTTCTCGCGCTCGCCGTAGATCTGCAAATCGGCAACGCCCTCGACGGCCGCCAGTTGATCGGCGATGCGGTCCTCGACCAGTGTCGACAGATCCTCGATGGCCATGGCGGGAGCCGTCACCGCAAGTCGCATGATCGCCTCGGCATCGGCGTCGGCCTTGACGATCCGCGGTTCGCCGGCGCCATCCGGCAGGGCGTTCGCGACACGGCCGACCGCGTCGCGCACGTCACTGGCCGCGACGTTGAGATCGGTCGATTCGGTAAATTCGATGGTCACCCGGCTGTCGCCGAAGCGCGAGCGCGAGGAGATCGAGGCGATACCGGACACGCGGGCGACGGCGCTCTCGATTTCGCTGGTGATCTGCCGGTCGACCGTTTCCGGCGAGGCACCGTCGAAGTCGATGCTGACGCTGATCACCGGGCGGTCGACATTGGGCAGTTCGCGCACTTCGACCGCATTGAAAGCCGCGAGTCCGGCGACGACGATCAAAAGGTTGAGCACGATGGTCAGAACCGGCCGGCGAACGAAGAGGCCGGCGAGCGCGGTCAAACCGTCGGGCTTGGACGGAAGGCTCATCGGGCCGGGTCCTCGGCGCTGGTCGCGGGAAGAGTGGGGGCCACCGGCAAGGCGGCTGCCGCGGCGCTCCCGACGGCCTCAGGCGCGAGGAAACTCCGGCGTCCGGTCGTCGCTGGCGCATTGTCGGCCGATGGAGTCGGTGGCGCCGACCGGGGCGAGGCCGGCGCTCCGCTTGGCTTCGGCCCGTCGGTCGTCTGGATCGTTACGGCACCGTCCGAGCGGACAGACTGCAGCCCTTCGATCACGACGAGATCGCCCGTCTTGAGAGCGTCGGATGTGACCAGAACCCTGTCGCTGTTGCGCTCGACGATCTGAACCGCCGCTTTGTGCGCTTTGCCATCGACGATTTTCCAAACGATCGGTCCGGTGCGCTCCCAAACCACAGCAATCGGATCAAGGGAGAGGAAGGTTTCGCCCTCCAGCGACAAGGTCACGGTGAACGACATGCCCGGACGCAGCGCGTCGTCGGCATTGTCGATCATCGCTTCGGTGCGCAAGGTGCGGCTGCTTTCATCCAGACGGCTGTCGATCGCGCTGATGTGGCCTTGATAGGTCTTGTCCGGACGGGCGGTCGAGACAGCCTGCACCGGCGCGCCGACTGTCAGTTCCTTCACGAAGCTTTCCGGCGTATAGAAGATGACCTTCAATTGCTCGCGGCCGTCGACGGTGGCAATGACCGTCTGACTGCCGACGAGATCTCCCTTGTCGACCGAGACGATGCCGACGCGGCCTCCAATCGGAGCGCGAATGTCGCGTTTGCCCAGTGCGATTTCGGCGGTTCGCAGATCCAGCCTAGCGGTCTCGCGCTCGCGGATGATGGTATCGACCTCGACCGCGCTGAGGGTGTTCGATTTCCGCAGCCGTTCGAAGCGAGTAACCTTGTCTTCCGCGGCATCGAGGGCGATTCTGGCACGCTCCACCGCAATTTCCTCGCTCGCCTTCTCAAGACGCACGAGAATGTCGCCTTCCTCGACCTTCTCGCCGGAACCGATGCCGATCTCCGCCACGATGCCGGTGGTATTGTCCGGATAGACCACGATCGAACGCGCGGCATCGCCGGTGCCGATCGCCCGCATCCGTGTGCGGGTCACCCCGGTCGTAACCGCGCCGGCGACCACGGGAGTTGCATTGTTGCCGCGGCCGGCGCCTGCGCGCCCTCCGCCTGGACGCTCGGCGCTTGCTTCCATCGCGGGATTTGCAGCCTCTGGCGCGAGCCAGACGATGGCGGATCGGATCGCCGGGGGGAGGGCGATGTCGGATTCCAGGATCCACCGGCCCGCCGCCGGATCGACCTTCAAATAGGCTGCCCCCGCCCCCAGCAGCACCACGAGCGTTACGATCAGCTGTTTCAGGAATGCCATTGGCTACCGTGTCATCTAGAAGGGCGGCGCGATCGTCGGACCCTGGATGCGATTATAGCGGAGTTTGGACGACGACACCCGCAAGGATGGGTTACGAAGTGTAATTCGAGCCGTTTCCGCTTCACAAGCGCGGCATCGGGCGAACGACCGGCGGGACCGGCAACGAAAAAAGGGCCCGCCTTTCGGCGAGCCCCTTTCCGCTTGTTGGTTGTTCCGTTGACGATCAGTTGGTCTTCGTCGTCGGCTGCTCCTCAGCCGGGACCGGAGCGGTGTTGCTCGACTGGGCCGGCACTTCGCCGCTCCGGAGGCGCATGGTGTCGCGGCTCGCGGCGTAGGTGTCGGCGTTGTACTCCGGCTGGCTCTTCAGCTGATCCTCGGAGAACTGCGTGTAGAGGTAGAGCGAACCATTGGCGTCCTGCATGAACTGCAGGTTGTCCATGGCGACCGCAACTTCCTTCTCACCGATGCCGAGGAAGCCGCCGACGTCGACGATGATCGCGTCGACCTTGCCGTCTTCGCTGAGCGCGATGTCGCCGATTTCGCCGACCTTGTCTTCGTTCGGGCCGTAGACCGTCGTGCCCATCAGATTGTCGGCGGTGAGCAGCGACATGTCGGTGACCGGAGTCATCTGCTGCTGCTGGTCGGTGCCACCGGTCGAAGCGGTGGTCGTCGCGTCGGCCGTGCCAGCGACAACGCCCGCAGCGCCTGCGGCTGCCGCGTCGGCGGCCTGCTGGGTCTCCAGAGCTGCATTGTCCGTCTTGGTCTCGACGTCCGCTGCTGCCTGCTTGGTCTCCAGCGCGGCCTTGTCGGCAGCCTCGTTGGTGTTCGCCTTGGCATCGGCGGCAAGCTTCTCGGTGTACTCCGCCGACTTCTCGGTGGAGGCCTCGACGTTTGCCGTCTGCTCGGTTTTCGCCGTCGCATCAACTGCGCCGGTTTCCGTGGCGGCCATCTGCTCCGGACGCTGGTCTTCGAAAGACGGTGCCTTCTCCAACTGCTCCTTCGACGCGGCGAGCGCCACGCGGACGTCGTCTTTGTCGTCGGCTTCCCTGGCCATCTGGAACTGATCGAACGGCACCGCGACGTCCTTCTCGCCGATTCCGAGGAACCCGCCGACACCGATGATACCGGCCTCGATCTTGCCCGACGATGCCAGGACGAGGTTGTTGATTTCGCCGATTTCCTCAGCGTCCTCACCCGGGCCCGAATAGACCTCGGCGCCGATGATGTTTTCCGAGAGATACTGATCGGCACCAACGCTCGTCAGGAATTCACCACTTGTCGACGACGATGCCGTCTGGGTCGCTGCGGCGTTGGCATCGGGCTGAGTGGTCTCCGCCGCGATCTTGGCCTCGGTCTGGGTTTCAGCCTTGGACGCGTCGCCGGTCGCTGCGGCCGTCTCAGTGGATGCCTCGCCAGCAGGCGCCACAACGGCACCTTCGGTCGAAGCCGCCGCCTGCTGCTCGTCCGGCTTGGTAAACGCTGGGGCTTGGGCGAGCTGATCGGCGCTCAGGTTGAGAACCGCGCGCGGCTCATTGTCCTTATCCATGGTCCAGGTGATCTGGTCGAAGGGAACGGCGACAGTCTTGGACTGGTCGCCGACATTCGCATCGACGATCGCTGCGACGACGGAACCATCGTTTCCGACGAGGAAGTTCTGGATCTCACCGACGGTCTCGGCATCCTCTGCTTCGCTGGCATAGATCGAGGCACCGCTGAGCTCGGACGCGAGGTACTGGTCCGCCGACAGGTTCTGCAGATATCCGCCTGCGCTGGCGGTCTGTTCGGTCTGTGCGCTTGCGTCAGCGGCAGGCGCGGCCGTCGTAGCGGACGTGTCGGCGGTGGCAGCTGCCTCGGGAACCTTGGTCTGCTCCGGGGTCGCGGCATCCTGCGCATAGGCGCCTGTGGCGATCACAGTGGCAAGTGCGGTGGTAGCGAGAAGTTTGCGGATCATGATAAGACCTCCTTGGTCTATTGTTACCGATAGACTTAGCCACGCGGTGTGTGTTGTGGAAAGCAGGTGCCGCGTGGCATTCAGTGGGTTAATTTGCGGGAAAGCGATCGGTTCCCATTTGGTCACGTTTTATTCACGAACTTCGTGATGAGGCGCGCCACGAAGGCTCTGCCCCGCAGCGGTTTGCGTCATGCGAACACCAGAACTCCGAAGAGCAGCATCAACAACAGGCCGATGAGGACGATGAAGATGAGAATCTTGGCGATGCCGGCCGATGCTCCGGCGACGCCGCGAAATCCCAACAGGCTGGCGACCGCCGCGACGATCAGCAATATGACGATCCATTCGATCATGAGATGCTCCCACATCTGGGCACGCTAGTAGCGGCCGGGTTCGACGATGGCGATGAAACGGACCACCCGCGTAATGGTTCCGCTTAACAACTGTTTTTCCCATCGTTGTCGGGGTGGAGAACTTCCGGGCCTATCCGGGGCGAATCCGGGGGCATTTCTTTTCACTCGCCCCATTTGCTTATGAATTCGCCGCCTAATTTAGCGCGGGTGGCCGCAGACCCCGCGGGTCACTTCAAACGCCGGATACGATCCCATGAAGATTCTCGCCCTCCTCAATCGAGACGGCGGAACGTTGAAAACGACGGACCACGACGAACTCACGGCGCTCATGCGTGACGAGTTTGCGATCCACGGGCATGAATTGACCGTGGAGAGTTGCGCGGGTGACGCGATCGTTGCCGCGATCAAGACCGCCGCTCGGCGTGACGATCTCGACGTGCTTTTGGTGGGGGGGGGAGACGGGACGGTATCGGCGGCGGCGGCCGCGCTAGCCCACGGCGGCATCGCGCTCGGCATTTTGCCGGCCGGCACGATGAACCTGTTTGCCCGGACACTCCAAATTCCGCTCGATTTGCCCGCGGCCGTAGCCGCGCTGGCAGGGGGCGTGGTGGTGAATGTTGACATCGGCAGCGTCAATGACCGGATATTCGTGCATCAGTTTGCCGTCGGGTTGCATGCCCGGATGGTCCGGATGCGCGCCAAGATCCAGTATGGCTCCCGGCTCGGTAAAATCGTCGCGACGGCACGCGCAGTCTTCCTGGCGCTACGGCGGGTTCCTGCGATCGAACTCGAGCTTGAGATCGACGGCGTCCTCAAGCGTATCAAGTCGCCTGCCGTCGCGGTGTCGAACAATCTCTACGGAGTTGGGCATATCCCGTATGCCGATGATCCGCGGGGAGGCGAATTGGGCGTCTACATCTGCACGGAACGTAAGGTGGGCGCGGTGACCAAATTGACGTTCGATATCTTGACCGGCGCCTGGCGGCAGAATCCAGACCTCCTGTCCCAGACGGCGCAACGGGTGCGCATTCACTATCGGGGCAAGAATCGAAAGAAGCGGGCCGTTCTGGATGGCGAACTCTGCACGTTGGACGCGGAAAGCATCGTGGAGATCCACCCACGCGCCCTCAAGGTCTTGGTGCCGGCGGAGGCCACCTATCTTTGAGGCCCGGCTCCGGCTCGCCCGTCGATATAGACTACGGCGTCCGGTGGCTCAGTTGTCGTCGTCCGGGAGATCGTCGGGGGAGCGCGCATCGGAGCGTGCCTCGGGATCGAGGCCCGCGGCCTCCAGCGTGCCGTAAGTATGGCCACCTTGGGCGAGCATGTTCAGCGCTTCGCTGATCTGTTGCTGAAGCGGGTCGAATTCGCCGCCCTGGTCGATGACGTCCCGCGTTCCGACCTGGCGGGCCAGTTCCTCGAGGCGCCCCTGACGCTCTTCGATCGTCATTCCGGAACTGTTGAGAATGTCTTCGATCTCGGCCTGAGTGACCGGCTGACTGATGCCAGGTTGATCGGCATCGTCGCCGATTTCTTCGTCAACGGCGAGGATATCGGTCTCGGTGTGGTTATGAGGATCGGACATCTGCAATCTCCCTAGGGCTCTGTCTGAACGCCCCGATGCCAGAAGTCGGGGCATGGCCGATTTCGCAAAGACGATACTAGCCTGAATTCTCGGGCGCGACGACTGTTTCCGGGGGCTCGGAGCCGACGGCCGGAACCGCGATCGCGGGTCGGTCGGTGGAGAGGTCGGAATCCGGCAGGAACCAGCCATAGGCGCCAAGGCCCAGGAAGGCGATGACGGCGAGAACCAATCCGGCAATGAGAACAAGGAGTACGGGCGTACCCTTTTTCCCCTGCCTGGCGTTGTCGGGTTCGATATCAGACAAGGGAAACCTTTTTGGATTCGATCTGTGGAATCGTCATCGTGATACTCCTTGAAAACGCCCGGCCGTCCCGCTGCGTATCGGGTCGGCTGAGCGCTACGCCGTCAGTACCATCGGTCTCCGCGGGTTCTGTAGGAGGAGATCGCCCGCCAGATGCCCCAGGCGCCCGCCGCCGCGACCGGCACAAGCAAGAGGCCTTTGCGCTTTTTCACCAAGCCGAAAACCTGTGGCGCACTCGACAGGGCGGTGACGCCCGCGATCGCAGCGATATCGCGTTGCAGGCGGTCGTCGGCGCGTTTGCGGGGCGGTCTGCGCGCGATCACCACGGCGACCCCCGTCGCGATGAGCAACAGGAACGAAACGCCCGCGAATCCCAGCGCCGTCTCCAACGCCCCGTACCGATTGGCCAGGAAGATGGACAGGGCACTGATCAGTGAGGCCAGCATCGCGATCGCGAAGAGTCCCATGATGGCGTAGAGCACGGCCAGCCGCTTCAGCCGCGCCATATAAATCCCGGCTTCGCCGGTTATCAGCTTGATGATCAGTTGCAGGATCATCGTCAGCGGCGGAAGAGACGGGCGTAGAGGTAGCCAACAGCCGCGGCGATAAGCACACTCTTGATCGGCTCGGAGCGAACCTTTTCGCTGAGTTGCTCCTCGAGATCGGAGGCGGCGTCCTGCGCCTGACGCAGATATTGCTCGCCGCGTTCGCGCACATCGTCCCTCAAGGCAAAAGCCTGTCGCTTCGCATCATCTGCTCGGCCCGTCGCCAGAGACTTCAGCGCATCCGCCACTCCCGCAACGTCCTCGCGCAGCTTGGCAACCTGTGCTTCCAGGTCGGCATTGTCGCCCTTCGCGGGGGTGGGGCCCGCCGTCTGAGCTGAAGTTGAGCTCGTGTTCGGGGAAGTGTCGGAAGCCATGAGAACCTCGTTCTGTGCGAATTGACAATGGGGCCTGGAACTGTGGATGGGGCGCTCGGTCCCGAGGGCGATCTTCTTACCTGAAACCATTTAGCCCGCGCGTTGTTCCATGCGACGCGCAGCTTTTGCACGCCTGGGAACGACGGTTGTCAGGCGGCCGGAGCAACTCCGATGATCTGCGAGGAAATCGAGTCAGGACCGTATTCGCCGTCCCCCTCGATGCCGAGGATTTCACTGATTCTGGTACGGGCGCGCGACACGCGGCTTTTGATCGTTCCGACGGCGCAATGGCAGATGTCTGCTGCTTCCTCGTAGGAGAAGCCGGATGCGCCGATCAGGATCAGCGCTTCGCGCTGATCGTCGGGCAGCATGTCCAGCGCCTTGCGGAAATCCTGCAGATCGACATGTCCCTGCTGCTCCGGGTGACCGGCGAGCTGCATGGCATGCATCCCGTCGACATCCTGCACCTCACGTCCCTTTCTGCGCATTTGCGTGTAGAATTCGTTGCGCAAGATCGTGAAGAGCCAAGCCTTGAGGTTGGTCCCGGGCTGGAAGGTATGCTGTTTGTCCCAAGCCTTGACGAGCGTCTCCTGCACCAAGTCGTCGGCCCGATCGAACGAACCGGACAGCGAGGCGGCGAACGCTCTCAAATTGGGAATAATAGCAATCAATTCCCTGCGAAAGTCCATCTGATCGCTCATCAAAACCTACTTGCGGCCTGATGTCTTGGAGGCGGATTCCGCCTCGTCGAGCGCGTCCAGCAGCGACAGGAAGCGATCCGGGACAGGCTCGCTCGCCACGTCATCATAATACGCCTTCAGACGCTTGCCGATCGCCGAATGCACGCCGGGATCGGTACCCTTACCCGCAGATTTGTTCACATGTGCCGTATGCACCATATCTTCCTTCGTCTCGCGATCACCCATCATCCGTCTCGGAGCGTTGTGTTAAGCAGCCTTGTTGGTAGCCGCGCGCTGACGGTCTGTCGCGTATCTCTCATTTGCAAAACTCGCATTCGCACTGACACCCCCTCGGCAATCGTTGCCGAGAAACTAGCTTCGATCCCCCGCCCATCAAGATATTAAGGCGCTGCTGCCCACAATATTTGACGATGAGGTTTCACTTTTCCAACCCAGTTCCCATGTGCCTAATCGTTGGAAGCGCATAAAGTTCCAATGCGTGGAACTTTTCTGCATATTCCGCGTTTTCACGCCCACCGACTTTGTTTCGGTCGACACGAGGGGAGTTTTCATGTCGATGTCATCCCGCATAGCGCCGCATATTCCGTATCTTAGGCGCTATTCACGAGCACTTAGCGGCTCTCAATCGAGCGGTGATGCTTATGTCGCGGCTGTTCTGGAAGCTTTGATTGCCGATCCGAGCCTGTTTCCCGACGACCAAGCGCCGCGAATTTCGCTCTACAAGCTGTTTTCCTCGATGTGGCAGTCCGTCGAGGTGAACATTCGCGACGATGCGCCGACCTCCGCTTGGGAAGAGAAGGCCTCTCGCAATCTGCGCGCCATCTCGCCGTTGCCGAGGCAGGCGTTTCTCCTCGTCGCGGTCGAGGGGTTCACGACCGAGGAGGCCGGCTACATTCTCGGCGCCGACGAGGCGAAGTTCTCGGACTTGATCGACCAGGCCAGTTCCGACATTGGGCGGCAGGTGTCGACCGATATCATGATCATCGAGGATGAACCGCTGATCGCGATGGATATCGAGCAGATGGTGGAAAGCCTCGGGCACACCGTGACCGGTATTGCCCGGACGCAAAAGGAGGCGATTGCGCTGTTCGAGCGGCAGCGGCCCGGGATGGTGCTGGCCGATATTCAGCTTGCCGACGGCAGTTCGGGAATCGATGCGGTCAACGATATTCTCGCGAAGGTTTCGGTTCCGGTCATCTTTATTACCGCGTTCCCGGAGCGGCTTTTGACCGGCGAGCGGCCAGAGCCCACCTTCCTGGTGACCAAGCCGTTCAACCCCGACATGGTGAAGGCGTTGATCAGCCAGGCACTGTTCTTCGAAACCGATAGTCAGGCGGCGGCGTAAGCGGCTGTCGCCATGTCCACTCGCCAGCTAGTCGGCAATGGTCGCCGTGCATCATCGGAATCCTTTGGGGTCGACCGATGTGTTGTCGTGCAAGCTGAGCGGGTCGGCGAGAATCGGAAGGGAAGGAGCATCACCGGCCCGCGTTCAGGTGATGCAGCGGATGCGGGTGGCCTGATTGTCGCGGTCCGGACTGCATCGAACATGGGCTCGCGGTCTGCTGCCCGTGTGGAACGATTTGAAGGTGAGGTGCCCCTCTCTCGGCGGAATGTTTGCGGCTATAAGGTCGCGTCGAGGTCGAGGTCGGGGCAATCGTGTTGGCCGAGCATCCTATGATGGCGTCGAACAAAATATTGCGGGCCCTTGGGACCACGGACATGTCCGTGTTCTCGCAGGACCGCGACCTGCGGTATGTCGGGATCTGCAATGCCGGCCGATCCTGGCTCGCCGGAGCGCAAGCGGGTATGGTCGATGCTGATCTTTTGGCGCCGCAGGGCGCCGAGCGATCGGTTGTGATGAAGCGGGAGGTGATCCGCACGCAGCGGCCCGCGCGCTTCGAGCTCGCCATCGCGTCCGGCGCCTCTTTACGATGGTATGACGTTCGCATCGATGTGGACCATGACGAGGACGGCGACGTCTGCGGCGTGATCGGAACCTCGGTGGAGATCACGGAACAAAAGCGCCGCGAAGAGACGCTGAAGACCCTGCTGCGTGAGTTGTCGCACCGCTCCAAGAACCTTTTGGCGATCATCCAGAGTCTGGCGAGTCAAACGGCGCGTCACTCGGTGACCGTTCCGGAGTTTCTCGTTCGTTTCAGAGGGCGGATCCAATCGCTCGCCTACTCGCAGGATATCGTCACCGATGCCGATTGGCGTGGCGCGGACTTGATGAGCCTCGTCACGATGCAGGTCGAGCGCTACGCGCCTGATGGCATGGATCAGATCGCGGTCGAGTCACCCGACGTCTATCTCTCGCCGACGGCGTCGTTGCATGTGGGGCTCGCCCTGCACGAACTGGCGGTCAACGCCGCCTCCTATGGATCATTGTCTGTTCCCGGCGGGACCGTCGCCATCGGCGCGCGGCTTGAAGACCGTGAGGATGAGGAAACCCTCGTCCTGGATTGGCAAGAACGAAACGGTCCGCGCGTTCGCCCGGAGCGTGATGCTCGCTTTGGTACGTCGACGTTGGAGCGGATCGTGCCGAACGCGGTCGGGGGGGCAGCCTCGCTTGAATATTTTTCCGACGGCTTGCGCTACACGCTGACAATTCCTCAGGACCAGTACGAGGTCAACTCGCGCTCCTCTGCCGTAAAGGCCTGAGTCGCCGATCCCGGTTCGCTGAGCCGACTGGAACACCGGGCTTTTCGCCGAATCGCCTTTTTCCGAGACGTTTTTTTTCAAGTGCCCGGGCGGAATTTGGAACGACTTCACGAATTGGCCGTTGTTTAGCCAAAGGAGACGTTTCGATGGAACATGTTGCGGCTTTTATGTTACTTGTCGGATGCTCGGGCGATGCTTCGGTCTGCAGAGAAATTCCCGTTCCTGTTCCGGCATATGAGTCGGTTGAGGAATGCCGGCGCGATTTGGCGCTGGAGATGCGCCTGAGTGGCTCCACGGAGAGCAGGGTTCTCGGCGCCTGCAAGGCCGTCGACGCGGACGTCTTCGAGCAATCGGCTTCGATCGACTGGGCCGTCAGCCGGACCGGCGAGTTGCTGATCACGTTTGACGCGGAACCGCAGATGGTGGCGTCCCGTTAAAAGCGGCAGAAGAAGTTTGGGCGGGCTGTCCGGCGTTTGATACCCGTGCCAATCTGGATCTTGTCAGTCATCAATATGGTGACGGAACGAAATTGATGCGTTATCGTTGTGAGTGGGGACGACGGGTCCAGTGAGAGGTTGAACATGTTCAAGAAATATTCGATTGCCGCCATCGCAGCGGTTACCATCTTGGTCGCCGGTTGCACGACGGAAGACCGCTATACAGCCGGAGGCGCGGCGCTTGGCGGTCTTGGCGGCGCGGCGATCGGAGCCGGCGTAACGGGCGATGCGAAGGGCGCGCTGATCGGCGGCGCCATCGGCGCGGGCACCGGCGCGGTGGTCGGCAACGTCATCGGCCGCTCCAAGGAGCGTCCGGGCTATTGCCGTTATTCCGACGGTAACATCTATCGTTGCCCAGCCGGTTACTGACCGGGCACGACGGCGATTTGATCGTAAGAGAGCTGCCGGGGTCGTCTCGGCAGCTTTTTTGTGGCCAAATCCGGGAGAAAGGCCTCGGCACGGACCGATCGCGTCCAATGTCGGGCTGAACCGTCGGCGAGGCAGTGAAGATGGTCCGTGTACGGGCGGTTTCTCGATGACATGCGCATTCGGTCGGCGCAGGATGATGGGATGGAGAAGCTGAGGTTGACCGAAAAACGTTCGCAGACGCCCCGCTGGCATCAAAAGAACGGCTGCCTCCTTGCGGCGCTGGTCGGCGCAATGGTGCTATCCGGTTGCACTGGCGGCGCCTTGCCCCCCGTTTTTGGCGCGGTTTTCGGTCTCTCAGGGGCCGAGGTTGCGCCGTTCCGGGTCGGGCGAATTCCGGAGACCGTCGTCACCTCCGACGATCGCGTGCTCGGCCTTGCTGCCAATAATCCGGGCCAGTGCATCTATCTGAGCGGGCAGAGCAATCGCCGGTTCCGCGCGGCTTGCCCGGAGGGCTTCAAGGTTTAGGCCGCAAAACCGGGGGAGCGACGCGTTCGTCGGGGCATAGGTTCACGCGGTTTCATTTTTCAGATTCGTCACGCCTGGCCGGCCGCCAGATCGACGAATGCGCTCCGGAACCCGCCGGCTGCCACGGCATCGGCGGGAAACTCCACCCGACACAGTGCATCTCCCCGCAGAATTTCGAAGCCGAGGCGATCGAGAGTCGCGATGCGCCATCCATGTCCCTCATGGCCGGCATCGAGGGCGATGCGGTCGATCGCATCGCCATGGTCCGCATTGATGTGGTCGCGCGCCCGGATGGCTGTGGCTTGGAGTTCCTCCGCAGGGCCGTCGATGAACTCGGCAGGCGTGAGTTCAAAGGCGCGCCCAAAGCCGCCATTCAGCGAAGCGGACGCCGATTCCAGCTGGACGAAATGGAAATTGCTAAAATCCGCGTAGAGCGCGGATTTCGGATGCCGCGCGAGGAACCGCTCCCGCAGCGCCGGCCGCTCCGGATCGTCCGCCGCAATGGCGCTTGCCGTCCCGAACACCGTCAAGCGGGGATGGGTGAGGGGATCGCCTTTGCCCGCCGCCCCGACCAGCAGCGAGCAGCGGCAATCGACCGCAAGGGCCCTGGCATGCAGGGTGAGGTCGGACATCAGCAGGAGCGGTCGGCCGAGGAAGTCGGTTGCCACGAGGACTCGGCTGGCCGCCGGATGGCCGTCGCCGGGGCGCAGCACCGCAAGGGCGCCGTGGCGAGCCGAGCGCAGCAGTGTCCGGGCGAGCCGTGTCGCGTCCGCGTCGACGGGTTGCAAGGGCGAGGCGCGGCCGGCGGAGCGGTCAGCCGAAACCCTGGGGCGATCTGTTTTCTTTCTCATCTCACGAATAATAAACCAGATTGTTCATGCCGCGCAGCGGCAAATCCTGGCCAAATCGACGCGATACGCATCGTCGGGGGTCGAAGCGCAGGGGGTGGTTTTTTGAATGCTTGGTCAAAAAATGCGCTTGCATGACGCCGGCAAAACCTGTCCGATATCGACTTCCGGCGGGTTTGGCCCGCCTCGTGATCAGGGAGATGCCATCCATGAAACTGTTCACCCGGCTCGTTGCGGCGACCGCTTTGACGCTCGCCCTCGGCTCCGCCGCATCGGCCAAGACGCTCGTCTACTGTTCGGAAGGATCGCCCGAGGGATTCGACCCGGCGCTCTATACGTCCGGTACGACCTTCGATGCCGCGTCGCGAACCGTCTATAACCGTCTCGTCGAATTCAAGCATGGCTCGACCGAGACAGAGCCGGGGCTTGCCGAGTCCTGGGAGGTGTCGGACGACGGACTTGAATACACCTTCAAGCTACGCCCCGACGTGAAGTTCCAGACCACGGAGTTCTTCACCCCGACGCGCAGCCTCAATGCCGACGACGTCGTCTTTTCCTTCGAGCGCCAGCTGAAATCCGACAATCCCTGGAATGCCTACGTGGCAGGAACGAGCTGGGAATATTCCGCCGGCATGGGCTTTCCCGAGCTGATCAAGTCGGTCGAAAAGGTCGACGATCTGACTGTTAAGTTCACCCTCAACCGCCCCGAAGCCCCGTTCCTGGCAGATCTGGCGATGGATTTCGCTTCGATCATGTCGAAGGAGTATGCCGACAAGCTCGAAGCTGACGGCCAGATGGAGATGCTGAACCAGCAACCTTACGGCACCGGCCCCTTCGCCTTCGTCGCCTACCAGCCCGACGCTGTCATCCGCTACAAGGCGCATGCCGATTACTGGGCCGGCAAGCAGCCGATCGACGACCTGATCTTCGCCATCACCACGGACGCCTCCGTGCGCGCGCAGAAGCTCATGGCGAACGAATGCCAGATCATGCCGTATCCCAACGCGGCCGATGTTGTTTCAATGCAGGGTAACGCCGATCTCAACGTTCTGGAGCAGGAAGGCCTGAACGTCGCCTACCTTGCCTACAACACCACGCAAGCGCCCTTCGACAAGGTCGAGGTCCGCAAGGCTCTGAATATGGCGATCAACAAGCAGGCGATCGTCGACGCCGTATTCCAAGGCGCCGCCACGGTTGCCAAGAATCCGATCCCCCCGACGATGTGGTCCTATAACGACGCGGTCGAGGACGACAAATACGACCCCGAAGCGTCGAAGAAGATGCTCCTGGATGCGGGGGTCGAGAATCTCTCCATGAAGCTTTGGGCGATGCCGGTCAGCCGACCTTACATGCTGAACGCTCGCCGCGCGGCGGAGCTGATGCAGGCTGACCTTCAGAAGGTCGGCGTCTCGGCCGAGATCGTCTCCTACGAGTGGGGGGAGTATCTCGAAAAGTCCAAGGCGAAGGACCGCGATGGCGCCGCGATGCTGGGCTGGACCGGCGACAACGGCGATCCGGATAATTTTCTCGACACGCTGCTGGGGTGTGATGCGGTGGGCGGAAACAATCGCGCGCAATGGTGCAACAAGGAGTTCGACGATCTTGTGACCAAGGCCAAGGAAGTCGCCGACCAGGCCGAGCGCGCCAAGCTGTACGAACAGGCGCAGGTGGTCTTCAAGCAGGAGGCGCCTTGGCTGACGATCGACCATTCGAAGGTCTTCATGCCGATGCGCAAATCGGTGAAGGACTTCGTTCAGGATCCTCTCGGATATCACCGCTTCGACGGCGTCGACATCGCCGAGTAGTCGTTTTTCCGGCTCGTCCAACGCGGGGCGGCCATGGCCGCCCCGCGTTGCGTTTTGGTAGCTCCCGCCAGATCACCAGCCTCCGGAATCCGCTACCCGGCGGCCGGAAAACATGCGACACATCGTTATGCTGCGTTTTCTTCTCTCTCGCGTCCTGGTGCTGATCCCCACCTTTATCGGCGTCTCCATCATCGCCTTTGCCTTCATTCGGCTGCTGCCGGGCGACCCCGTTGCACTGATGTCGGGCGAGCGTGTGATGGCGCCGGAGCGGCATGCCGCCATCATGCACGAGCTCGGTTACGACCGGCCGTTGGTGGTGCAGTATTTCGACTATCTCCTGGGGTTGTTCCAGGGCGATTTCGGCACGTCGATCGTCACCAAGCGCGGCGTCGCAGGCGAGTTCTTCACTCTGTTCCCGGCGACGCTCGAACTAGCCTTCTGCGCCATCGTCATCGCCGTGTTGCTGGGGGTCCCGGCCGGCGTGATCGCCGCGGTCAAGCGGGGCTCATGGTTCGATCAGGCCGCGATGGGCGCGGCGCTGGTCGGCTATTCGATGCCGATTTTCTGGTGGGGCCTGCTTCTCATTATCCTGTTTTCGGGCGTCCTGCAGTGGACACCGGTGTCCGGCCGCATTTCGCTTTTGTACTACTTCCCGGCGGAAACCGGCTTCATGCTGATCGATTCGTTGCTGTCGGGCCAGAAAGGCGCGTTCACCTCGGCGCTGTCTCACCTTGTCCTGCCGTCGATCGTCCTGGCAACGATTCCGCTCGCCGTAATCGCCCGGCAGACCCGGTCGGCCATGCTGGAAGTGCTTGGCGAAGACTATGTGCGAACCGCTCGCGCCAAAGGCCTTTCGCGACTGAGGGTGGTCGGCGTCCATGCCCTTCGCAACGCGCTCATCCCTGTGGTGACGACGATCGGTCTGCAGGTCGGCGTCCTGATGGCCGGCGCCATTCTGACCGAAACGATCTTTTCCTGGCCCGGTATTGGCAAATGGATGGTCGATAGCGTCTTTCGTCGGGACTATCCGGTGGTGCAGGGCGGTCTCCTGCTGATTGCCGTGGTCATCATGGTCGTCAATCTGGGGGTGGACCTCACCTATGGCGTGATCAACCCCCGAGTCCGGGTACGGTAGGAGGCCGAAGATGAGCCACATCGAAGCCCAGGAAGCAGCTGAGGGCATCGGCAGCGACGTCCCGGACAGAGAGCCTGTAAAGAGCGTTCGCCGGCAGATGCTGGCCGAGTTCTGGTTCTATTTCTCAGCGAACAAAGGCGCCGTCGTCGGTCTCGCAGTGTTTGCCGTCATCGTTCTCATCGCGCTCGCCGCGCCACTCGTGGCGCCCCATTCGGCGGTCCTTCAGAATCGTGAGGCGCTGCTGCTGCCGCCCTTCTGGCAGGAGGGAGGAAGGCTGAGTTATTTTCTCGGCACCGACGCCGTCGGTCGCGACATTCTTTCCCGGCTGATCTTCGGTGCGCGCTATTCGCTGTTCATCGGTGTCGTCGTGGTCGTCATCGCCGTGTCGGCAGGCATCTCTGTCGGTCTGATCGCCGGCTATGCCGGCGGCTGGCTCGATACCGTCATCATGCGGGTGATGGACATCATCCTCGCATTTCCCTCGCTGTTGTTGGCGCTCGTCCTCGTCGCCGTGCTCGGGCCGGGCCTCACCAACGCAATGATCGCCATCGCCCTGGTCCTGCAGCCGCATTTCGTTCGGCTGACGCGGGCATCGGTGATGGCGGAAAAGCAGCGCGAATACGTCACCGCCGCGCGTGTCGTCGGCGCGAGCCCGTTGCGGCTGATGGTGGTGACCATCTTGCCGAATTGTCTGGGCCCGTTGATCGTCCAGGCGACGCTGTCCTTTTCCAACGCCATCCTCGATGCTGCCGCGCTCGGCTTTCTCGGTATGGGCGCCCAGCCGCCGACGCCCGAATGGGGCACGATGCTGGCCGAGGCGCGCGAGTTTATCCTGCGCGCCTGGTGGGTCGTCACCTTTCCAGGGCTGGCGATCCTCGTCACCGTGCTCGCCATCAACCTGGTGGGCGACGGCCTGCGCGACGCACTCGACCCGAAGATGAAGCGGAGCTGATACCCCGACCTATGCCCCTTCTCTCGCTCCGCAATCTTTCCGTCGTCTTCGATACGGCCTCCGGTCCGTTCAAGGCGGTCGACGGCGTCGACATTTCGGTCGAGCCGGGCGAAGTCCTCGGCATCGTCGGCGAGTCCGGCTCGGGAAAATCCGTCGCCATGCTCGGGCTGATGGGTCTGCTGCCGCCGTCGGCCACGGTCACCGCCGACGAAATGACATTCGAGGGGCGCGACATGCGCGCCATGTCGGATCGCGAGCGGCGCAAGATCGTCGGCGGCGACATCGCCATGATCTTTCAGGAGCCGGTGGCCAGCCTCAATCCGTGCTTCACGGTGGGTTTCCAGATCCGCGAGGCCCTCAAGGCACACACCGATCTCGACCGCAAGGCGCGCCAGACCCGTGCGGTCGAGCTCCTTCAGCAGGTCGGCATGCCCGAGCCGGAGCGCCGGCTGACGGCCTACCCGCATCAGCTCTCCGGCGGCATGAGCCAGCGGGTGATGATCGCCATGGCGACGGCCTGCAGCCCGAAACTTCTGATCGCCGACGAGCCGACCACGGCGCTGGACGTGACTATCCAGGCGCAGATCCTCGATCTGCTGGTGGACCTTCAGAAGCAGCACGGCATGGCGATGATCCTGATCACCCATGACATGGGCGTCATTGCCGAGACCGCCGAGCGGGTCGTGGTGCAATATGCCGGCCAGCAGGTCGAGCGCCAGCCGGTCGCGACGCTGTTCGATACCCCGCACCATCCCTATACGGCGGCGCTGCTCGCCGCGATTCCCGAACGCGCGACCGGCGCGCGCCTGCCGACCATTCCCGGCGTCGTTCCGGGGCAGGGGGATCGGCCGAACGGGTGTCTGTTCAATCCGCGCTGCCCAAAGGCCGACGACACCTGCCGCACGGTGGTGCCGCCGCGCCAGCCACCGGCTCTGGGGGAAGCGCTCTGCCACTATCCCCTCAACGCGGGAGACGCCCGATGAACGCGATCGTCACCGCCAGGAATGTCAGTCAGGTCTACGAGGTGCGCCGCGGCCTGTTCCAGAAGCCGCTCGACCTCAAGGCCGTGAAGGACGCCAGCTTCGTCGTGGAGCAAGGTGAAACGCTGGCGATCGTGGGAGAATCCGGCTGCGGCAAGTCGACCCTCGCCCGCATGTTGACGATGATCGAAACGCCCTCGGAGGGCGAACTCGACGTCGACGGCGTGCGCGTTTCCGGCGATCATCCCGGCGACATCAAGAAGCTCCGCTCGACCGTCCAGATCGTCTTCCAGAACCCGTATGGCGCGCTCAACCCGCGCCAGAAGGTCGGAACGATCATTGAGGAGCCGCTGAAGATCAACACCAGGCTTTCGCGCGCCGAGCGCCGCAAGAAAGCCAAGACGGCGCTGGCCGAGGTGGGTCTGCGCCCTGAGCACTATGATCGGTATCCGCATATGTTCTCGGGCGGTCAGCGCCAGCGCGTCGCGATCGCCCGCGCCATCATCCTGGAGCCGAAGATTCTGGTCCTCGATGAGCCGGTGTCGGCCCTCGACGTCTCAATTCAGGCGCAGATCCTCAATCTCCTGGCCGATCTCCAGGAGCGGTTGAATCTCACCTATATTTTCATCAGCCATGATCTGTCGGTGGTCAGGCATGTCGCGGATCGGGTGATGGTGATGTATCTCGGTCGTCCGGTCGAAATCGCGTCAGTCGACGCGCTCTATGCGAACCCGCTGCACCCCTATACGCGGGCGCTCCTGTCGGCGACGCCGGCGACCGATCCAGGCAAGAAGACCCAGCGTATCCGGCTGACCGGCGAATTGCCGTCACCCTTCGATCCGCCGCCGGGTTGTGCCTTCCACCCCCGCTGTCCCTATGCCAACGACCGTTGCCGCTCGGAGCTGCCTATCCTTATCGAACACGGTCCGACCAAGGTTGCCTGCTTCGCGGTGGAGGAAGGCCGATTGCCGCCAGCCTGACCGTTGCCGACAGGTGATCGGACCTGTGACGTCCGACAGTATCGTGGGCGGTTGACAGGTGTATGAAAGGTCGCGTCCGTCAACGTGGTGGAAATTGGGGTGTAACTGAAGCGGCTCCGTTTCAGGCGACTGCGGTGGAAATCCGTATGGTTTCTGGCTTGCTGCCTGTGGCCATGAGTTCGGCCATAGGCTCGGTCTGCATGTAGCGGTTC